>NZ_JBMKHB010000032.1:0-52765 GCF_049238285.1 Enterobacter cloacae complex sp. IR53041
CAGAAGTGAAACGCCGTAGCGCCGATGGTAGTGTGGGGTCTCCCCATGTGAGAGTAGGGAACTGCCAGGCATCAAACAAGTGAAGAGGCCATCCGAAAGGATGGCCTTTTTGCGTTTCTGCGCTGCACAAACAGATCCCCCAACGCCCTGCTTATACGGTAAACTACCTGCGTTTTTGCATCAGGATAGCGTCTATGAACCACTCCCTTAAGCCCTGGAATACCTTTGGCATTCAACGCAATGCTAATCAAATTGTACGTGCCGATACTGCACAGCAGCTGCTGGATGCATGGCAAAGCGCAACAGAAAATAACGAACCCGTACTGATTTTGGGCGAAGGAAGTAATGTCCTGTTTCTCGAGGATTTTGCGGGAACGGTGATTATTAACCGCATCATGGGAATTGATGTGGAAGAGCATGCCGATAGCTGGCATCTGCACGTGGGTGCCGGAGAAAACTGGCATCACCTGGTGCAATTTACCCTCGAAAAAGAGATTCCGGGTCTGGAAAACCTTGCGCTTATTCCAGGCTGCGCCGGCTCGTCACCCATTCAAAACATCGGCGCCTACGGCATCGAACTGAAGCACGTCTGTGGCTATGTCGACTGCATCGAACTGGCGACCGGAACGGCCAAGCGTTTAACGGCAGAACAGTGCCGTTTTGGCTATCGTGACAGTATCTTCAAGCATGAATATCAGGATCGCTACGTGATTGTCGCCGTGGGCCTGCGTCTGTTGAAGAACTGGCAGCCCGTATTGACCTACGGGGATTTAACGCGTCTCGATCCGGCTACCGTTACCGCACGCGACGTTTTTGACTCGGTTTGCCATATGCGGATGACCAAGCTTCCCGATCCCAAAGTTAACGGAAATGCAGGAAGCTTCTTCAAAAACCCGGTGATCGGCGGCGAAAATGCCCGACGTTTTCTGGAGGAGTGGCCAACCGCGCCACATTACCCTCAGGCGGATGGCAGCGTGAAGCTGGCAGCAGGATGGCTTATCGATCAATGCCAGCTAAAAGGCACTTCAGTCGGCGGGGCAGCCGTTCACCGACAGCAGGCTCTGGTGCTGATTAACCAGCGCGATGCAACCAGCGACGATGTGGTACAGCTGGCTCATTATGTTCGCCAGCGTGTGGGCGAAAAATTTAACGTCTGGCTGGAGCCAGAAGTCCGCTTCATTGGTCGCACAGGTGAAGTCAACGCCGTGGAGACTATCGCATGAAGGACAATACGGTCCCGTTAACCCTGATTGGTATCCTGGCGGATGGTGAATTTCATTCCGGCGAGCAGCTGGGTGAACAGCTTGGCATGAGCCGCGCCGCCATTAATAAACATATCCAGACGCTTCGCGACTGGGGGGTTGATGTGTTCACGGTTCCCGGAAAAGGGTACAGCCTGCCGGAGCCGATACAATTATTGAATGAAGACACGATCCGCAGCCAGATTGGACACGGTAATGTGGCGGTGCTGCCGGTGATTGATTCGACGAACCAGTATCTGCTGGATCGTCTGCCTGAGCTGAAATCCGGCGATGCCTGCGTTGCTGAGTATCAGCAGGCCGGTCGCGGTCGTCGTGGCCGCAAGTGGTTTTCCCCCTTTGGTGCCAACCTCTATCTGTCTATGTACTGGCGACTCGATCAGGGCCCGGCCGCTGCCATTGGCCTGAGTCTGGTCATCGGTATCGTTATGGCGGAGGTGCTTCACGATCTGGGGGCGGATCAAGTGCGTGTTAAATGGCCTAACGATCTGTACCTCAACGATCGTAAACTTGCCGGCATTCTGGTGGAACTGACGGGCAAAACGGGCGATGCGGCGCAAATCGTCATTGGCGCGGGCCTCAATATGGTGATGCGCAATGTCCAGAATGATGTGGTGAATCAGGCCTGGACTAACCTCCAGGAGGCGGGGATCGTCATCGATCGTAACACCCTTGCCGTACGTATGATTAAAGAGCTGCGCAGCTCGCTCACGCTTTTTGAGCAGGAAGGGCTGGCACCGTTCCTGTCTCGTTGGGAAAAACTGGATAACTTCATCAACCGCCCGGTGAAATTGCTGATTGGGGATAAAGAGATCTACGGCACTTCCCGCGGTATTGACGCTCAGGGCGCGCTGCTCCTGGAGCAAGATGGCGTGATCAAACCCTGGATGGGCGGTGAGATTTCCCTGCGGAGTGCCGAATAACCGGATGGAGTGAATGATGCGAAAAACCGTCTGCGCGACGCTGGCCGTCATGATGAGCGTGTTGTTCTCACCCCTCTCTCAGGCGGGTCAGGCCTGGGAGAGTTATAAGGCACGCTTTTTCAAACCGGAAGGCCGCATTGTCGATACCGGCAATGGCGGCGTGTCGCATACGGAAGGTCAGGGATTTGCCATGCTGATGGCAGTGGCCAACGACGATAAGGCCACGTTCGATAAGCTCTGGCAATGGACAAACCGTGAACTGAAGAACAAAGAGAACGGTCTGTTTTACTGGCGCTATAACCCCGCAGAGTCCAACCCGGTCGCTGACAAAAACAATGCCGCCGATGGCGATGTGCTGATTGCCTGGGCGCTGCTTAAAGCCGATGCCCGCTGGCACGAAAAACGCTACGGTGCCGCATCGGATGCCATTACAAAAGCGCTGGTTGCCCATAGCGTCATCCGCTATGCGGGTTACCGCGTGATGCTGCCCGGCGTCCAGGGATTTAAGCTTGACGGTGAAGCGATCCTTAACCCTTCCTACTTCGTGTTTCCGGCCTGGCAGGCCTTCGCCGGACGCAGTCATTTACCGGTCTGGCGCGATTTGATTAAGGACGGGAAGCGCCTGCTGGGAAAAATGGGCTCGGGTAAAGCGGATCTGCCCGCTGACTGGGTCTCGCTGGCATCAGATGGCAAGCTGGAACCTGCCAAAAGCTGGCCGCCGCGGATGAGCTATGACGCGATTCGTATTCCGCTGTACCTTGCCTGGTCTGATAAGCAAAGCCCGCTCCTGGCGCCGTGGAAAGCCTGGTTTGGTCAGTTCCCCCGGGAACAAACGCCCGCCTGGGTTAACGTCATGACCAACGAATATGCGCCCTACATGATGGAAGGCGGGCTGTTGGCTGTACGCGATTTAACGATGGGACAGTCTTCCGGAGAACCCGAAATTACCTCTAAAGACGACTACTATTCGGCAAGTCTGAAAATGCTGGCGTGGATTTCGGCGCAATAACAACGCACTGACTATCCCCTCTCCCTAATGGGGAGAGGGTTAGGGGTAAATCAGTTACTGCGGATACGGTACCCAATCCCCGCCGTTCAGGCGAACGTACGGTTTGTTCTGATACTGAATGACGACCGCGTTGGCGTTCTCAGAGACTTCTGCCGTTTGCGGCAGGTTGCTGGTGAGCTGATCCCAGTTCACGCTATCTTCCACAAACAGCTTCCCGTCAACGGCACGGGCAACCAGTTCAGAGATCGCCAGATAGCTGGTCGGCTGGGTGATTTCAATCGGTGCGCCCTGATGGGGTGCTTTCATACCAAAGAATTTAATGCCAGCAGGCACGTTGGTGATGGATGGGCTTGGGATATCACGCAGACCCGACACCTGCATTCTGTCGCCTTTCAGCGCGCCGCCGTGCTCAGGTACCACAACCACCATCACTTTACGGCCTGATTTTTCCAGCTCCGTGAAGAACGCGTCCAGCTCGTCGAAGAACTTCTGCGCACGCACTTTATAATCTGCCGTTTTGCTCACGCCCGGGAAATGGTTACCGTCGTGGAGCGGCAGGGTGTTAAAGAAGGTCGCACTGCGCGGATTACTGTCTTTCTCGATGGTCTGAAGCCAGCGCTGCAGCACGGCGGTATCGTCATAAACCGGCGAGCCGTCGAAGCCCAGCAGAGTAACGGGAAGACCAGTTTGATCCATCAACGGTGCCTGCATACCACCCTGTTCACGCACCTCTTTCAGGAAGTTACCGAACTGGCCGTTATGTCCCAGCATCAGATGCTGCGTAAAGCCCAGTTTGGCGAGGTTATCAAACAGATAACACTGATTGCCGGCAGGCTGATACAGATTCTTATGCGATGCCTGACCGCAGCTTGCACGCAGCAGGCGGATTGCTGCCGGGCCGCTGTACGAGGTGGCAGAGTTAAAATCTTTAAACTGAATGTCGAAATGCGACCACAGCGGATGGGACATCAAACCGGCTGCATCCACGTCGGCCCATGAGAGAGAGCAGATGTTGATCACCAGCAATTCAAACGGCTGAGCATCCGCCGGCAGCTCGTCCGGGAATTTAGTCTGTCGCTTGTCTTCCGCAGTGTAGAAGCTGGAGAGCCAGGCGTTCAGATTTGTGGAGGTCGGCGGTGCGGTCTGGGTTGGGATATCGCCCACTACAGGCGTATCGCCGGCCGTGGTAACGGTTGCTGCTGCGCTTCCCCCTGTGGTGGTCACCGTGGTGGTCGGTTGACCAGCAGGCCACAGCGAAAAGCCCGGACCAGCCAGCGTCAGCACGTTCAGCCAGATCATAATCGCGACGACAAACACCGTGATGCGGATCCACTGTGACAGGAACAGCCAGGCTACCAGCAGCACAAATACCGCGCCAATCATCTGCCAGTTAATAAACCGCTCGGTCAGATCGAGGACATAGCCGGCGCTAAAGCCTGCCACCTGCGACCCCTGGCTCATAATGCTGTCCGGCCCCGGTAACCAGGTATCATGCCAGAACAGCGCAAAGCCGACAGGGATGGCTATCCAGTGACGCAAGCGATGCAGCTTGATGTTCGGCAGGGGCATCAGCAGGAAGGCCATAAACACCAGGTTGAGAAGGGGATGGAAATTCAGATAGCCTGCCCACAGCAGACCAAACTTCACCAGAAAGTAGAAGTTCCAGCCGGAAAGGCCGCGCCAGTATTGCCAGAGCGGCGAGGGTGACGAAGCGGTATAGGTAGAATTAGTCATGTTTTCGGTCTGCCTTGACGTGTGATGCCCGTGTCAGTGTTCCGGCTGGTTTTACATAGCGAGGTTTTATAAACAGCACTCTGGCCGTATCACGGATACGACGTATGGAATGGCGTGCATAGTAGCCAAGCGGGAAAAAAATCAGCGCACAGAATATAACCAGTTGGATGATATCGCTGATATTCATGATGGTGCGTTCTCCGCGTTGTCCGTTAATAAGCGAAGGGGCTCCGGAACCCGGCGCCAGATATGGCCATCATGTCTGGCATTGAGGATCGGTTTCGCATCGCTCTTAATTGCGAGCGGTTTAGCCCATTGTTCAGGCTGGAGCGCACGCATCTGTACCAGCTCCGCGCTGATCGTATTATCTTCGAACCAAATCATACGGTTCGAGAAAATATCCCCGGTAGGCAGGGGGAAGATATGGTTTAGCGCCGTATCGAGATCGTTTACCCGGCAGAAGGACAAAAACAGTACCAGGCGATTGTCGCCAATGGTCATGATATCTCCCGTACGGTTGGGGCGACACAAGGTGAGCGCCTGTTCAACGCGGATACCCGGTACAGGACGCAGGGCAACCATAACCCCTTTTCCGTCTGCAGGAAGAAGCGTATTGCTCATCATATTGCCGACGGCGTCGCAGAAGGTATCCCATTTTTGATATCCACGCAGCTTCATCGGCTGCGTCATAGAGAGCAGTGTGGAAATGTCTTCCGGTACATGGCGGCTAAACTGCTGGCCCTGAACGCTTTCGATCAGCGTCAGGCAGCGTGACAGCGGCGCATTCCACGGAATAACCATATTTGCCCCGCAGCCAAGAAGCAGGCGCTCATCGGTGGCGCGCAGGCTGGTATTGTTTTCGCGCACGATGATTTTTAACGCGCTTCCGCGCTGGCGGCGCAGGGTGTGGATTTGCCTTGCCAGCGTCTCAATCTGGTTATTCTGCATCAATGAGAAAATAAGGGTCGCCGCCTGGGTTATGCGGGCTTCGTGGAAAAGGTCTTCGTTAGATTCAAACAGCGACCAGTTTTCCGACAGGGCCGGTGCCCCCTCTAAAACCGCGATATGGCTCAGGATACGTTTTTCATCACTGCGCGGTTGCACCACGGTTTCTTCCTGCTGTGCCAGGTGCCACTTACCCTCGATATGTTTCAGCGTAAGTTGTTGTCTGGCGCTCACGCCTTTTTCATTACACCAGAATGCAATATCGTAGAGATAGCTGCCCACCTGGTCACGAACGCTTGCCAGACCGAACAGAGAACGATATTCACCCATTAAAAGTGAGAACAACTTGTCATTATTACTGCCGGGATTGACTATCAGTAGCGTGCAATTTTGAAATTTTGCCCATTTATTGATTTTTTCCAGCCAGGGCAGCAGTTTTTCAGCAGGGATATTTTGCAGGACGTTATTTGCACATTTAAGAATTACTAAATAGTGATCCGGATCAATAGTGCACTGAACGTCGCGGGACAAAAAGTATAGACTATCGGCTTCCGATGTCATGGAAAATAATCGCACCGTCTGAGGGCCGCGATCGTTTTCCAGCGTGATAATTTTCTTCGGATCTTCGCCCATGCTAATGACAGCCACGCGGGAATCCTTATCCTGGGCAGCAATTGTCTGGTTTACCAGACTGATAGCATCTTCATTACGGTCCGTATTAATCCACCAGACTCCTCCGACTGGCATGTGGCTCAATTCGTCCCATAATGACTGGATGCCAATAGAAAATATGGAGTCCACGGTGTCCCTCTTTTCGTCTAATTTATCTGTATCTCAGTTTACTAGCGAAAGCGTAGAAATAAACCTAACATTGAAATTAAAGAACATCAGATTTAGCATGTAAATGAAATTTCATAGGGCAGGATGCCTCGCTACTTCTGAACTGGCGATTTTACGCAAAGGGATGGAAAAAGAATGGATAATAACGAACCCGGAACCCCAGTCGACTCGACCCTGGGTTACACATTCCAAAACGATTTTCTGGCGCTGACGCAGGCCTTTTCTTTACCTGAAATAGATTACACCGATATTTCCCAGCGGGAACAGTTGGCTGCGGCTATTAAACGCTGGCCGTTATTAGCTGAATTCGCCCATCAACAATAAGGGAGCCATTGATGGCCATACTCGGATTACAGGGTGTCCGTGGGGGTGTGGGTACCACATCTGTTACCGCGGCGCTGGCGTGGTCATTACAGCTTTTAGGTGAATCGGTGCTGGTTATTGACGCCTGCGCCGATAATTTGCTGCGTATGTCGTTTAACGTCGACTTTACTCGCGAAGAGGGCTGGGCCCGCGCGCTGCTTGACGATAAAGACTGGCAGGATGCAGGTATGCGCTATACCTCCCTTCTTGACCTGCTGCCGTTTGGTCAACTGACCACCCACTACGGAACGCGAGAATGAAGCCGCGTACCAGCGCCTGTTTTCACAGTTCACGCTGGCGCTGCAGAGCCTGAAGGAAAAGGGGCACTACAAGTGGATCCTGCTGGATCTGCCGCACGGTGCCGGCACGCTGACCCGACAGCTTATCGCCCAGTGCGATCATGTCCTCTCGATCGTTAACGTCGATGCGAACTGCCATATCCGCCTGCACCAGCAGGGACTGCCTCAAAATGGCCATATCCTGATTAACGATTTGCGCATTGGCAGCCAGATCCAGGACGATCTCTATCAGGTCTGGCTGCAAAGCCAGCGCCGCCTGCTTCCGATTGTCATCCATCGTGATGAGGGAATGGCGGAATGCCTTGCGTCTAAGCAACCGCTCGGTGAATACCGCAGCGATTCACTGGCGGCAGAAGAGATCCTGACGCTGGCTAACTGGTGTCTGCTGAACTTCGCCAACAGGGCGGAGCATGCAGGGAGTGCTGTATGAGTCGTCTCGCCAGCTGGTTACTCATCCCACCGGTCAGTTCGCGTTTGAGCGAACATTACCGGCATTTTCGCCGTCACGGTGCGTCGGCATTTAGCGCCGCGCTCGGCTGTTTCTGGATGATTCTGGCCTGGATGTTTATACCGCTTGAACACCCGCGCTGGCAGCGCATACGTGCCCGGCACAGCGAGCTATATCCGCACATTAATCCTGACCGGCCGCGTCCACTGGATCCGGCGCGCTATCTCATTCAGGCCATCTGGCTGGTGGCAACCTCCTCCCGCGCGGAGACAAAAACGCCGCACTGGCGGAGCTTCTCCCGCGTGCAGCAGTTACGTGAACGCTATCATCAGTGGCTGGACAGACTGCCCGACAGCGTAAGCGATAAGACCAGCCATCTGGATAACCATAAAGAGCTCGGGCATCTCCACCCGGGCCTGCGGCGTTTTATCCTCGGCGTAATCGTCGTGTTCTCGCTCATTCTGGCGCTGGTCTGTATTACGCAGCCTTTCAACCCTCTGGCGCAGTTCACTTTCCTGATCCTGCTGTGGGGCGTGGCGCTACTGGTGCGCCGAATTCCGGGCCGCTTCTCGGCGCTGATGCTGATCGTGTTGTCGCTGACCGTCTCCTGCCGCTACATCTGGTGGCGTTATACCTCGACGCTGAACTGGGACGACCCGGTGAGTCTGGTGTGCGGCCTGGTGCTGCTGTTTGCTGAAACCTATGCCTGGATTGTGCTGGTGCTGGGCTATTTCCAGGTTATTTGGCCGCTCAACCGCCAGCCGGTTCCGCTGCCAAAGGACACCACCCAGTGGCCAACCGTCGATCTCTTCGTGCCGACCTACAACGAAGACCTGAGCGTGGTGAAGAACACCATCTATGCCGCGCTGGGCATCGACTGGCCGAAAGACAAGCTCAAAGTCTGGATCCTGGATGACGGCAACCGCCCGGCGTTCCGCCAGTTCGCGGAGGAGGTTGGCGTCGAGTACATCTCCCGTCCGACGCACGAACACGCTAAGGCGGGGAACATCAACAACGCGTTGAAGTATGCCACCGGGGAGTTTGTCTCGATTTTTGACTGCGACCACGTGCCGACGCGCTCGTTCCTGCAGATGACCATGGGCTGGTTCCTGAAGGAGAAAGAGCTGGCGATGATGCAGACGCCGCACCACTTCTTCTCGCCGGACCCGTTTGAACGTAACCTTGGCCGCTTCCGCAAAACTCCGAACGAAGGCACGCTGTTCTATGGGCTGGTACAGGACGGAAATGACATGTGGGACGCCACCTTCTTCTGCGGCTCATGCGCCGTTATACGCCGTAAGCCGCTGGATGAAATTGGCGGTATCGCCGTCGAAACGGTCACTGAAGATGCGCACACCTCTCTGCGCCTGCACCGTCGTGGCTATACCTCTGCCTATATGCGTATCCCGCAGGCAGCCGGTCTGGCAACCGAGTCACTGTCGGCGCACATTGGTCAGCGTATTCGCTGGGCGCGCGGCATGGTGCAGATCTTCCGTCTTGATAACCCACTGATCGGGAAAGGACTCAAGCTGGCGCAGCGTCTTTGCTACGTCAATGCCATGTTCCACTTCTTGTCCGGCATTCCGCGGCTGATCTTCCTGACCGCGCCGCTGGCGTTCCTGCTTCTTCATGCTTATATCATCTACGCTCCCGCGCTGATGATTGCGCTGTTTGTTCTGCCGCACATGATCCACGCGAGCCTGACGAACTCGAAGATACAGGGTAAATACCGCCACTCCTTCTGGAGTGAAATCTACGAAACGGTGCTGGCCTGGTACATCGCGCCGCCGACGATGGTGGCGCTGATTAACCCGCATAAAGGGAAATTCAACGTCACCGCGAAGGGCGGGCTGGTGGAGGAGGAGTACGTCGACTGGGTGATCTCCCGGCCGTATATCTTCCTGGTGCTGCTGAATATCGTGGGCGTCATTGCGGGTATCTGGCGCTACTTCTACGGCCCCGAAAACGAAATCCTGACCGTCTTCGTCAGTATGGCCTGGGTCTTCTACAACCTGATTATCCTCGGCGGCGCGGTGGCGGTGTCGGTGGAGAGCAAACAGGTTCGTCGCGCGCATCGCGTGGAAATCTGCATGCCAGCGGCGATCGCCCGTGAAGATGGCCATCTCTTCTCCTGTACCGTGCACGACTTCTCTGACGGCGGTCTGGGGATCAAAATCAACGGCCAGGCAAAGGTGCTGGAAGGGCAAAAAGTTAACCTGCTGCTTAAGCGCGGCCAGCAGGAGTATGTCTTCCCGACGCAGGTCGTTCGCGTGGTGGGCAATGAAGTCGGCCTGCAGCTGATGCCGTTGACCAAAAAGCAACATATCGATTTTGTGCAGTGTACGTTTGCCCGCGCGGATACGTGGGCTCTCTGGCAGGACAGCTTCCCGGAGGATAAGCCTCTGGAAAGCCTGCTGGATATTCTGAAGCTGGGGTTCCGTGGCTATCGTCACCTTGCAGAATTTGCCCCGTCGTCGGTGAAATTAATTTTCCGGTCACTTACTTCGCTGGTTTCCTGGGTCGTGTCGTTCATTCCTCGTCGTCCTGAGCGGGATGAGGCGAAGCAGGCGGACCCGGTTATGGCTCAACAATGATGATAACGCGATGAAAACAAAACTTTCCTGGTTATGTGCAGTGGCAATGGGGATGAATGCGATCCCCGCAACAATGGCTAACGCAGCCCCGGGTAACGCAGCGGCAACGCCTGCGCCAACCGTACCTGTCGTCGCGCAAGCAACCGATCCGGTTGTCACCGCGGCACCGGGTCAAACTGAAAACATCATGCCGAACCAGCCAACGGAGGGGAACACCCTGCCGGCAGACGGCCAGGTCATCGGGCAGGTGATGCCGGGCGTCCGGGGGGCGAATGCGCCCGTCGTTGCGGACAATGCGCCGTCGCGTGACGTGAAGCTGACCTTCGCGCAAATTGCGCCGCCTCCGGGCAGCATGGTGCTGCGCGGCATCAACCCTAACGGCGGCATTGAATTTGGCATGCGCAGCGACGAGGTCGTCTCTAATGCGGTGCTGAATCTCGAATACACGCCGTCGCCGTCGCTGCTGCCGACCCAGTCTCAGCTGAAGGTCTATCTGAATGACGAGCTGATGGACGTTCTGCCGGTCACGAAAGAGCAGCTCGGCAAGAAAACGCAGGCGCAGGTGCCGATCAACCCGCTGTTCATCACCGACTTTAACCGTATCCGCCTGGAGTTTGTCGGCCACTACCGCGATGTCTGCGAAAACCCGGCCAGCAACACGCTGTGGATGGACGTCGGGCGTAACTCCTCGCTGCAGATGACCTACCAGTCGCTGGCGCTGAAAAACGATCTCTCGGCCTTCCCGGTTCCGTTCTTCGATCCGCGTGATAACCGTCCGCTCACGCTGCCGATGGTGTTCGCATCGTCCCCGGACGTGACCGAGCAGCTGGCGGCCACCATTGTGGCCTCCTGGTTTGGTTCACGCGCGGGCTGGCGCGGCCAGAGCTTCCCGGCGATGTATGACAAACTGCCGGACAGAAATGCCATTGTGTTTGCCACCAATGCGAAACGTCCGGCCTTCCTGCGCGATCATCCGGACGTCAACGCGCCGACCGTTGAGATGATAAGCCACCCGGAAAACCCGTACGTGAAGCTGCTGGTGGTCTTTGGTCGTGATGATAAAGATCTGGTGCAGGCAGCAAAAGCCATTGCCCAGGGCAACGTCCTTTTCCGCGGCAACAGCGTCGTGATAGATGAGGTCAAACCGCTGCTGGCGCGTAAACCTTATGATGCGCCAAACTGGGTGCGTACCGACCGTGCGGTCACCTTTGGCGAGCTGAAAACCTATGAAGAACAGCTGCAGGCGACGGGGCTTGAGCCAGCGCCGATTAGCCTGTCGCTGAATCTGCCGCCGGATCTGTACCTGCTGCGTACCAACGGCATTGATATCAATCTGAACTACCGCTATACCGCGCCAGCCACCAAAGACAGCTCGCGTATGGATATCAGCCTGAACAACCAGTTCCTGCAATCCTTCAGCCTGCAAAGCACGCAGGATACGAACCGCCTGATGCTTCGCCTGCCGGTGCTGCAGGGGTTGCTGGACGGTAAAACGGATGTTTCTATTCCGGCACTGAAGCTGGGTGCGATAAACCAGCTGCGCTTTGATTTCCAGTACATGAACCCGATGCCTGGCGGCTCGGCGGAAAACTGCATCACCTTCCAGCCGGTGCAGAACCACGTGGTGATTGGCGATGAGTCGACCATCGACTTCTCGAAGTACTATCACTTCCTGGCGATGCCGGACCTGCGCGCCTTTGCTAACGCGGGCTTCCCGTTCAGCCGTATGGCCGATCTCTCTGAGTCCATTGTGGTAATGCCAAAAGCGCCAAACGAAGGTCAGGTTACGACCCTGCTCGACACCATGGCGACCGTTGGAGGACAAACAGGATTACCGGCCATTAACGTCACGCTGACGGACGATGGCAGCCAGATTCAGAACAAAGATGCTGACATCATGGTGATCGGGACCATTCCGGATAAGCTGAAGGATGACAAACGTATCGATCTGCTGGTGAAAGCGGCTCAGTCCTGGGTCAATACGCCGCTGCGACAGACCGAGTTCCCGAGCATTATGCCGGATGTGAACGATCGTCAGGCCAGCGCGCAGACGACGGTAACGTCTCAGGGGGCGATGGCCGCGGTGGTGGGCTTCCAGTCGCCTTACAACGAACAGCGCAGCGTGGTGGCTCTCCTCGCGGACAGCCCGCGCGGGTATGAACTGCTCAATACGGCCATGAACGACAGCGGTAAACGTGCCGCGATGTTTGGTTCCGTGTCGGTGATCCGTGAGTCCGGCGTCAATAGCCTGCGCGTGGGGGATGTGTACTACGTGGGCCATCTGCCGTGGTTCGAACGCCTGTGGTATGCGCTGGCTAACCATCCGGTTCTGCTCGCTATCCTGGCTGCGGTCAGCGTGGTCTTGCTGGCATGGGTGCTGTGGCGTCTGCTGCGAATCATTAGCCGTCGTCGTCTGAACCCGGATGAGTAAGATGTGATGAAAGCCTTTCGCTGGTGTGTATTAGCAGCGGTGATGCTGGCGGCGCTTCCTCTTCGCGCCGCCTGTACCTGGCCTGCCTGGGAGCAGTTTAAAAAGGACTACATCAGTGAAGGCGGGCGCGTCATTGATCCCAGTGACACGCGCAAAATTACGACCTCGGAAGGGCAAAGCTACGCCCTGTTCTTTGCCCTGGCGGCGAACGATCGCAAAGCCTTTGACCTGCTGCTGACGTGGACGCGCGATAATCTCGCCAGCGGCGATCTCAACGCCCATCTGCCTGCCTGGCTATGGGGTCAGAAAGATAAAGACGCCTGGGCGGTGATTGATACCAACTCCGCCTCTGATGCCGATGTCTGGATCGCCTGGTCACTGCTCGAAGCAGGTCGGCTGTGGAAAGATCGGGACTATACCCGCACGGGTAAGGCGCTGCTGAAACGCATTGTCAGCGAGGAAGTGGTCAACGTCCCGGGGCTCGGCGCAATGCTGCTTCCTGGTAGAGTCGGCTTTGCCGATGAGAACGCCTGGCGTTTTAACCCCAGCTATCTTCCTCCGCAGCTAGCGGCTTATTTCACGCGCTTTGGTTCCCCGTGGACCCAGCTTCGTGAAACTAACCTGCGCCTGCTGCTTGAGAGTGCGCCGAAAGGTTTTTCGCCGGACTGGGTGCAGTATCAGAAAAACAAAGGCTGGCGGTTACAGCAGGAGAAAGCGCTGGTGGGCGGCTACGACGCCATCCGCGTGTATCTCTGGGTGGGCATGATGAGTGATAAAGATCCTCAGAAAGCCCGGCTCCTGACGCGCTTCCAGCCGATGGCGGCAAAGACCATGAAACGGGGTGTGCCGCCGGAGAAAGTGGATGTGGCGACGGGGAAACGTATCGGCGACGGCCCGGTCGGGTTCTCTGCCGCTATGCTGCCGTTTTTACAACAACGTGATGCCCAGGCGGTTCAGCGCCAGCGCGTTGCAGACCATTTTCCCGATAACAATGCCTATTACAGCTATGTGCTGACGCTTTTTGGGCAAGGATGGGATCAGCATCGTTTTCGCTTCACCGCAAAAGGTGAATTAATACCGGATTGGGGCCAGGAATGCGCAAGTTCACAGTAAATCTACTCAGTTTATCGCTTGGCCTGGCGCTTATGCCGTGGGCACAGGCCGCCAACTCTCCGCAGCAGAAACAGCTGCTGGAGCAGGTCAGGCTGGGCGAATCGACACAGCGTGAGGATTTGGTTCGTCAGTCGCTCTATCGCCTTGAGCTGATTGACCCCAACAACCCTGACGTCATTGCCGCGCGCTTTCGCTACCTGCTGCGTCAGGGCGATAACGCCGGCGCGCAAAAAGAGCTGGATCGTCTGAAAGGGATCGCCCCGGGTTCGAGCGCTTACCAGTCCTCACGCAACACCATGCTGCTTTCTACTCCGGATGGCCGACAGCAGCTCCAGCAGGCGCGACTGCTCGCCACTACGGGGCACACGCAGGAAGCGATTGCCGCCTATGACAAGCTGTTTGACGGCAACCCGCCGGGTGGCGATGTGGCGACGGAATACTGGAACGTCGTGGCGAAAGATCCAGCTCGCCGCGGTGCGGCCATTAACCAGCTGAAAAAAATTAACAGCAGCAGCCCCGGGAATACGCAGCTGCAGACAACGCTGGCCCTGCTTCTGTTCCAGAGCGGACGACGTGATGAAGGCTTTGCGGTACTGCAGGAGATGGCCAAATCCACCAATGGCCGCGGCCAGGCGTCTGATATGTGGTACGACCAAATCAAAGACCAGCCTGCCAGCAGCGCCAGCGTCAGCGCGCTGCAAAAATATCTGAGCGTATTCAGCGACGGGGATAGCGTCGCTGCGGCGCGTGCCCAGCTTGAAGCGCAGCAAAAACAGCTCGCCGATCCGGCGTTCCGCGCGAAAGCGGAAGGGCTCGCGGCGGTGGACGCCGGGCAGGGCAGTAAGGCGGTGGCCGAGCTGCAAAAAGCCGTCAGCGCCAACCATGCCGACAGTGAAGCGGTGGGTGCCCTGGGGCAGGCGTATTCCCAGAAGGGCGACCGTGCCCGCGCGGTAGCCCAGTTTGAAAAGGCGATTGCCCTCGATCCGCAGAGCGATAACCGGGGTAAATGGGACAGTCTTCTGAAGGTTAACCGCTACTGGCTGCTGATCCAGCAGGGCGATGCGGCGCTGAAGGCGAATAACCCGGCGCAGGCAGAGCGTTACTATCAGCAGGCGCGTAACATCGACAATACCGACAGCTACGCGGTGCTGGGGCTGGGCGACGCCGCCGCGGCGCGTAAAGATAACGACGCGGCGGAGCGTTATTACCGTCAGGCGCTGCGAATGGACAGCGGCAACAGCAACGCGGTTCGCGGCCTGGCCAATATTTACCGCGCGCAGTCCCCGGAGAAAGCCTCGCAGTTTATCCAGTCGCTCTCCGCCAGCCAGCGTCGGAGCATTGATGATATCGAGCGTAGTCTGACCAACGAGCAGCTCTCCGCCCAGGCCGAACAGCTGGAAAATCAGGGGAAATACGCCCAGGCAGCAGAAATCCAGCGTCGTCGTCTGGCGCTCTCTCCCGGCGACGTGTGGATAACCTATCGTCTGTCGCGCGATCTCTACAGCGCGGGTCAGCGCAGCCAGGCAGACACCCTGATGCGTCAGCTTGCCCGCCAGAAACCGTCCGATCCGGATCAGGTCTATGCCAGCGGGCTCTATCTTTCCGGAAACGATCAGGACCGTGCCGCGCTGGCGCATCTGGACACGCTGCCGCGCAGCCAGTGGAACAGCAATATTCAGGAACTTGCCGACCGCCTGCAAAGCAATCAGGTGCTGGAAACCGCCAACCGCCTGCGGGACAGCGGCAAAGAGCAGGAGGCGGAGAATCTTCTTCGCCAGCAGCCAACCTCCACCCGCATCGACCTGACGCTGGCGGACTGGGCACAGCAGCGTGGCGATCTGAACTCCGCGAAAACGACGTACAACGCCGTCCTGCAGCGTGAGCCGCAGAACGAAGACGCGATCCTCGGCCTGACCGAGATTTACAGCGCCCAGGGTAACAAAGATGCCGCGCGCGCGGAGCTGGCGAAGCTGCCCGCCGCGCAGAACGGCCAGCCGCTGTCGCTCAATATGCAGCGCCGCATCGCGATGGCGCAGGCGGGGCTGGGTGATTCCGCCGCGGCAGAACAGACCTTCAGTAAAATCATTCCGCAGGCTAAATCGCAGCCCGGATCAATGGAAAACGCGCTGGTGCTGCGTGATGCCGCGCGTTTCCAGGCGCAGAACGGGCAGCCTCAGCAGGCGCTGGAAACCTATAAAGATGCGATGGTATCGACGGGTATCACCACGACGCGTCCGGCTGATAACGACAGTTTCACCCGTCTGACGCGTAACGATGAAAAAGACGACTGGCTGAAGCGCGGCGTGCGCAGTGATGCCGGTGAGTTGTACCGCCAGCAGGATGTTAACGTCACGCTGCAGCACGATTACTGGGGCTCCAGCGGCACGGGCGGCTATTCCGACTTGAAAGCGCATACCACCATGCTGCAGGTGGATGCGCCGCTCTCTGACGGGCGCATGTTCTTCAGAAGCGATCTGGTCAATATGGACGTCGGGTCATTCGATACCAGGAACGGGACTTACGACCCTAAATGGGGAACCTGCTACGAAACGCCGTGTAGCGGTAACACCCATCAGTCAGACAATGGCGCAAGCGTCGCTGTCGGCTGGCAGAATAAAACCTGGGCGATGGATATTGGCACCACGCCGATGGGCTTTGACGTCGTCGACGTGGTGGGCGGCATCAGCTACAGCAGCGATCTGGGCCCTATCGGCTATACCGTTAACGCCCATCGTCGGCCAATCTCCAGCTCTCTGCTGGCCTTCGGCGGGCAAAAAGACACCAACACCGGCACCACCTGGGGCGGCGTACGCGCGACCGGTGGCGGCGTCAGCATCAGCTATGACAAAGGGGAAGCGAACGGCGTCTGGTCAAGCCTGAACGCGGAAACGCTGACGGGTAAAAATGTTGAGGATAACTGGCGCGTCCGCTGGATGACGGGTTACTACTACAAGCTCATTAATAAAAACAATGAGCGCCTGACGGTCGGCGTCTCCAACATGCTCTGGCACTACGACAAAGACCTGAGCGGTTATACCCTGGGTCAGGGCGGCTATTACAGCCCGCAGGAGTATGTCTCCTTCGCCTTGCCGGTGATCTGGCGTAAGCGCACGGAAAACTGGTCCTGGGAGCTGGGGGGCTCGGTCTCCTGGTCTCACTCCAAAACCAAAGACGAGCTGCGCTACCCGATTCAGAATCTGATCCCGACCGATGAGCCAGACCGCTATACCGACCGGGGCGTGATGGAAACCGGCAGCAGCTCCTCAGGCACGGGTTATACCGCGCGGGCCATTATTGAGCGCCGGGTTACGTCCAACTGGTTTGTTGGCATGGGCGTGGACATTCAGGAAGCGAAAGACTATACCCCAAGCCATGCGCTGATCTATGTGCGCTACTCTGCTGCAGGCTGGCAGGGCGATATGGACTTACCGCCGCAACCGCTCATCCCTTACGCGGACTGGTAATCGGATTTTCCTTAATCCATTTGTAAGTCTCTCTTAACAGCGCAGCAATCGGGTATACTCAGGCGCGCCAGGTTTACACCCTGGCGCGCCCTGCGCTTCGAGTTTTGTGGAGAGTCATTTTGCGTGTCAGCCGTTCCTTAACAATCAAACAGATGGCGATGGTCTCTGCCGTCACCATGCTGTTTGTCCTGCTCTTCTGCGTAATTTTGCTGTTTCATTCCGTACAGCAGAATCGCTATAACACGGCTTCGCAATTAGAAAGTATCGCCCGCTCGGTACGCGGCCCGCTGTCTGCCTCCATCCTGAAAGGGGATATCCCCGAAGCGGAAACCATTCTGAAACGTATTCAGCCGGCCGGTGTTGTGAGCCGGGCGGACGTCGTGCTACCCAATCAGTTTCAGGCGCTGCGGATGAGCTTTATCCCGGAGCGTCCCGTCCCGATGATGGTGATGCGCCTGTTTGAACTGCCGGTGCAAATTTCGCTTCCCGTCTATTCGCTTGAGCGCCCTGCGAATCCACAGCCTCTGGCCTACCTGGTGTTACAGGCAGACTCCTACCGCATGTATAAATTCGTCATGAGTTGGGTGGTTACGTTAGTGACCACTTGCTTACTTATGACGCTTATTCTCAGCGTGGCGCTGACGTGGTGCATTAACCGGTTGATTGTCCATCCCCTGCGCCGTATCGCCCGCGAGCTGAACACGCTTGCGCCGCAGGATCAGATGGGACATCAGCTTGAGCTGCCGCGTCTGCATCATGACGATGAGATCGGCATGCTGGTGCGCAGCTACAACCTCAACCAGCAGCGCATCCAGCGTCAGCAGGATGAGATGAACAGTAGCGCCACCCGTTTTCCGGTATCGGAGCTTCCCAATAAAGCGTTCCTGATGGCGATGCTGGAGCAAACCGTTGAGCGCCAGCAAACCACCGCGCTGATGGTCATTGCCTGTGAAACCCTGCAGGACACGGCTGGCGTGCTTCAGGAGAGCCAGCGAGAGATGCTGCTGCTCACCCTGGTGGAAAAGATCAAATCTGTCCTTGCCCCGCGCATGGTGCTGACCCAGGTCAGCGGTTACGACCTGGTGGTGATTGCCAACGGCGTAAAAGAACCCTGGCATGCGATCACGTTAGGTCAGCAAGTACTCACTGTCATTAATGAGCGGCTGCCGATTCAGGGTATCCAGCTTCGCCCGAGTGCCAGTATCGGGATTGCCATGTTCTATGGCGACCTGACCGCGGAACAGCTTTATCGCCGCGCCTTCTCGGCGGCCTTTACCGCCCGGCGCAAAGGGAAAAACCAAATCCAGTTCTTCGACCCGGCGCAGATGGAAAAGGCGCAGCAGCGCCTGACGGAAGAGAGTGACATCCTGACCGCGCTGGATAACCGCCAGTTTGCCCTCTGGCTGCAGCCGCAGGTGGATCTGCGGACGGGAGAGGTAAAAAGCGCCGAGGCCCTGCTGCGTCTGCAGCAGCCGGATGGCACATGGGAGCTGCCGGAAGGGCTGATTGAGCGCATCGAGTCCTGCGGCCTGATGGTCACCGTCGGCTACTGGGTGCTCGAAGAGTCCTGTCGTCAGCTTGCCGCCTGGCAGGAGCGCGGCATAACGCTGCCGCTGTCGGTCAATTTGTCTGCCATGCAGCTTATGCACCCGACCATGGTTTCTGAGATGCTGGAGCTGATCCATCGTTACCGCATCAAACCGGATACCTTGACCCTGGAAGTGACGGAGAGTCGACGCATTGACGACCCTAATGAGGCGGTCGCGATTCTTAAGCCGCTGCGTAATGCCGGCATTCGCATTGCCCTGGACGATTTTGGCATGGGCTACGCCGGGCTGCGCCAGCTTCAGCACATGAAGACGCTTCCGGTGGATGTACTAAAAATTGACAAAGCGTTTGTCGACGGTCTGCCGGACGACAGCAGCATGGTGCAGGCGATTATCCAGATGGCGCGCAGCCTCAACCTGCATCTTATTGCCGAGGGAATTGAAACCGACGCGCAACGCGCCTGGCTGGCAGAGGCGGGCGTGGAGAGCGGGCAGGGTTTCCTGTTTGCCCCCGCAGTGCCTTCGGATGTCTTTGAAGAACGATACCTTTCTGGTGCTGACAATAACGCAAAAGTGTAATTTTTTTGCTGGCTTGTGCGAGCCAGCTCAAATTTCTTAACATTTGTGTTTCAAATTTGAACTGAGTTTATTTCTGTCCTGTTATGCGGGTGTTATTTTAAAGCCGCAGGTTAACCATAACCTTACAAAGCCTGTGGTTTTTCTTCCCAAGGACACCCTATGAAAACCTCACTCTTCAAAAGTCTTTATTTCCAGGTCCTGACAGCCATCGCCATCGGTATTCTGCTGGGTCACTATTACCCTGAACTGGGCGCGCAAATGAAACCGCTTGGCGACGCGTTCGTTAAGCTCATTAAAATGGTCATCGCGCCGGTGATCTTCTGTACGGTCGTCACGGGCATCGCTGGCATGGAAAGCATGAAGGCGGTTGGCCGTACCGGTGCAGTGGCGCTTCTCTATTTTGAAGTGGTCAGTACCCTTGCGCTGATTATTGGTCTGGTCATCGTTAACGTGGTGCAGCCAGGTGCGGGGATGAACGTCGATCCCTCGACGCTGGATGCCAAAGCGGTTGCGGTCTATGCCGAACAGGCGAAGGATCAGGGCGTGGTGGCCTTCCTGCTGGACGTCATTCCTGGCAGCGTCATTGGCGCGTTCGCCAGCGGAAACATCCTCCAGGTGCTGCTGTTCGCCGTGATGTTTGGCTTCGCCCTGCACCGTCTGGGCAGCAAAGGCCAGCTGATCTTTAACGTGATCGAAAGCTTCTCGCAGGTCATCTTCGGCATCATCAATATGATCATGCGCCTGGCGCCCATCGGTGCCTTCGGTGCGATGGCCTTCACCATCGGTAAGTATGGCGTCGGTACGCTGGTCCAGTTGGGTCAGCTGATTATCTGTTTCTATATCACCTGTATTCTTTTCGTGGTGGTGGTGCTGGGCTCCATCGCCCGCGCGACCGGTTTCAGCATCTTCAAATTTATCCGTTACATCCGCGAAGAGCTGCTGATTGTTCTGGGAACCTCCTCGTCAGAATCGGCGCTGCCGCGCATGCTCGATAAGATGGAGAAACTCGGGTGTCGTAAATCGGTGGTGGGGCTGGTGATCCCGACGGGCTACTCCTTCAACCTGGACGGCACCTCGATATACCTGACGATGGCGGCGGTGTTTATCGCACAGGCCACCAACAGCCATATGGATATTTTCCATCAGATCACCCTGCTGGTGGTGCTCCTGCTCTCCTCTAAAGGCGCGGCGGGCGTAACGGGCAGCGGCTTTATCGTGCTGGCTGCCACTATCTCTGCAGTGGGGCACCTGCCGGTGGCGGGCCTGGCGTTGATTCTCGGTATTGACCGCTTTATGTCAGAGGCGCGTGCGTTAACTAACCTGGTGGGTAACGGCGTGGCAACGGTAGTGGTCGCGAAATGGGTGAAAGAGCTGGATCACAAAAAGCTCGACGATACTCTGAATAATCGTTCAACTGACAGCAAAAATCCTGGCTTATCCTCTTAATCTTGTCACAAATGCCCGTATTCCCTTGTGGGGATGCGGGCTCCTGCGCATAATAACTGTTCATACCTGTCATAATTCGACAAGATTTTTTTTGGGTATATTTCACTTCGGACCGTGACGTTTTGCCGAACGCGCGGTCTAATCGACGTGTTTTCATCGTCATCTTTAAGAGTGAAGCGCGTCGCGAGGCACTCTTTTTTAACCAGGAATGTTGATCAGGGGTTCACATGCAGGGCACAAAAATTCGACTCTTAACCGGCGGTTTGCTGATGATGGCAGCAGCCAGTTATGTGCAGGCAGATGCGCTCCAGCCAGACCCGGCCTGGCAACAAGGGACACTAGCGAACGGTTTTCAGTGGCAGGTGTTAGCCACGCCGCAACGTCCCAGTGACCGTATTGAAATCCGTCTGTCTGTTAATACCGGTTCCCTTACGGAAAGCACTCAGCAAACCGGTTTCAGCCACTTTATTCCCCGGCTGGCGCTCACGCAGAGCGGCAGCCTGCAAGCGGTTCAGGTGCGTTCGCTCTGGCAACAGGCCATCGATCCGAAACGCCCGCTTCCTCCGGCTGTGGTCTCGTATGACTACACCATGTTTAACCTGAGCCTGCCTAATAACCGCAACGATCTGCTTAAAGAAGCCCTGACGTATCTCTCCGATGCCTCCGGCAATCTGGCGATTACGCCGGACACCGTCAACTATGCGTTGAGCAACAGCGACATGGTGGCGACCTGGCCTGGTGATACCAAAGAGGGC
Organism: Enterobacter cloacae complex sp. IR53041; assembly: GCF_049238285.1. Classification (NCBI taxonomy): domain Bacteria; kingdom Pseudomonadati; phylum Pseudomonadota; class Gammaproteobacteria; order Enterobacterales; family Enterobacteriaceae; genus Enterobacter; species Enterobacter cloacae complex sp. IR53041. The sequence continues at coordinate 21,750 of NZ_JBMKHB010000032.1, forward strand.
TGGTGGCGTTACCGCCTGAAAGGCTCGACGTTGCTGGGACATGACCCTGCCGAGCCGCTAAAACAGCCGGTGGACGCCGAACAGGTGAAATCGTTCTACCAGAAGTGGTACACCCCGGACGCGATGACGCTGATCGTGGTGGGTAACGTGGACAGCCGCGCGGTGGTGGAGCAGATCAACAAAGCGTTTGGCGATCTGAAAGGCAAGCGTGAATCGCCTGCCCCTGTTCCGACACTCTCCCCGCTGCGTGCAGAGCCTGTCAGCATTATGACGGACACCGTGCGTCAGGACCGACTCTCCGTGATGTGGGATAACGCCTGGCAGCCCATCCGTGAGTCCGCGGCGCTGTTGCGCTACTGGCGTGCCGACCTGGCGCGTGAAGCGCTGTTCTGGCACGTTCAGCAGACGCTCAGTAAGAACAACGTGAAGAATATCGGTCTTGGCTTTGACTGCCGCGTGCTGTTCCAGCGTGCGCAATGCGCCATTAACGTTGAATCACCGGGCGATAAGCTGAATGCCAATCTGGGTGTCGTCGCGAAAGAGTTGGCAAAAGTGCGTAAAGAGGGGCTTTCCGAAGAGGAATTCAACGCGCTTGTGGCGCAGAAAAAACTCGAGCTGCAGAAGCTGTTTGCGACCTACGCGCGCGCCGATACCGATATTCTGATCAGCCAGCGTATTCGTTCCCTGCAGAATCAGGTGGTGGATATTGCGCCGGAACAGTACCAGAAGCTCCGTCAGGATTTCCTGAACGGTCTGACCGTCGAAATGCTCAACCAGGATCTCCGTCAGCAGCTGTCGCAGGAGATGGCGTTGATCCTTCTGCAGCCGAAGGGCGAACCGGAATATGACATGAAGGAACTTCAGAAGACCTGGGATTCCATCATGGCGACCGCGCCGCAGCCGACGCAGGCCGCGACGGCTGATGATTTACACCCGGACGCGACGGATATCCCGCAAGGGCAGTAAGACGTAGACTAACCCTCTCCCTGTGGGAGAGGGTTAGGGCATCAGCCCGCACCCTACTTAAACAGGCATCGCCTCACGCGGAATAATCGCCCCGCGATACTGAATCACCGTGCTGGCCGTCAGATGTCCACGCTGTGCCGCCGCTTCCGGCGTTCCGCCCGTCAGGCGTACTGCCAGATAGCCCGCGCTGAATGAATCACCCGCCGCCGTGGTATCAATCACTTTCTCTTTGGCAAGCTTCACCGCCGGGACCTCAATCGTCGCTTCACCCGTAGTCGCGACCAGGCACGACTCCGCACCGCGCTTAATCACCACTTCGCTCACGCCAGCCGCCTGCGTGCGTGCAATCACGTCCTCTACCGGTTTTTCCCCCCAGAGGGCGTCTTCATCGTCGAGCGTCAGGAAGGCGATGTCGGTGCATTGCAGCATCTGCTGATAGACCTGCTGCGTCTCTTCACGGCTGGCCCACAGGCGCGGGCGGTAGTTGTTATCGAAAATGACCTTGCCGCCGTTGGCACGGCATTCGCGCAGCAGCGAGAGCAGCTTTTCACGGCTGGTGGGGCTCAGGATCGCCAGGCTGATCCCGCTCAGATAGAGATAGTCGAAGGTCGCCAGCGCTTCGCAGATGGCCGCGGCATCCTCGCTCTCCAGCCAGAATTTGGCCGCGGCTTCGTTACGCCAGTAATAAAACGTGCGTTCGCCGGTGTCGTCGGTCTCAATGTAATACAAACCCGGCAGGCGGTTTTCCATACGCTGGATCAGCGAGGTATCAATATGTTCACTTTGCCAGGCCTCAAGCATCTGCTGGCTGAAGCTGTCCGTCCCCAGGGCGGTAACGTAGTTCACGGTGAGCGCCTCAGGCGCAACCTGGCGGGCAATATAAACGGAGGTGTTTAACGTATCGCCACCAAATCCGCGGCTCACTTCCGCGCCTTTTTGTGACAGCTCAATCATGCATTCGCCAATCACGGCAATTTTTTTAGACATAATCGTGAACCTGAACAGAAGAATGATCAGCAGTGTGCGCTGAGTGAATTAACAGGTCAACTATATTAAAACAACGTTCCATTATTTTATTTGAGCCAGCGCGTGTTCCTGCGCATTTCTGTCATCTTAATTTCATTTTCCCGGTGAATTGAACATAAAGTTCTCAATTGTCGCGCCGATAATCCTGTGACGAGTCCAGAAAGGCCATCCCAACAACAGGACATCTGAAATGAAGTCAGAGCAGGTTACCCAGCGGCTGAGCACCACGCCTGAGGCAAGTATTGAGAACTTGCAGGAGCATCGCTACTGGCTGCAATGTGAGCGTGCGTATACCTATCAGCCGATATACCGAACAGACGGTCGACTGATGGCCATTGAAATTTTGACCGTCGTGACGCATCCCTCAAACCCTACCCAGCGCATCGCACCGGATCGCTATTTTGCCGAAGTGGCCGTTCGCCAGCGTCTTGACGTGCTGGAAGAGCAGCTCCGTATGCTGGCAACGAAGCAGCCCTTTTTCGAACAGCACGATATCCTCGCTTCTGTGAATGTTGATGGCCCCACTCTGCTGGCGCTGCGTCAGAACGCGAAATTGCAGGCGCTGATCGCCACCCTGCCGTGGGTGCGCTTTGAGCTGGTGGAGCATGTCCGCCTGCCGCAGGACTCCTCGTTTGCCTCCATATGCGAATACGGCCCGCTGTGGCTGGATGACTTTGGCACCGGCATGGCGAACTTTTCGGCTCTGAGTGAAGTGCGTTATGACTACATTAAAGTGGCCCGCGATCTGTTCATTATGCTGCGTCAGACCCCGGAAGGGCGGAACCTGTTTACGCTGTTATTACAGCTGATGAACCGCTATTGCCAGGGCGTGATTGTTGAAGGTGTGGAAACGCTGGAAGAGTGGCGTGATGTGCAAAGCTCGCCTGCCGCGGCGGCGCAAGGCTATTTCCTCTCCCGACCGGTACCCATGGATCGCCTCGATAGCGTGATAACTACCCTCTGATAAGCCCGCTTCCCTTTGTCTGGACTATAGTTTTACAGGACAGGTCATCAGGAAAGGGGATAAAAATGACAAGAACAACCAGGGTGATCTCCTGGACAGCAGGGATTTTCTTGTTGTTGATCGTGGTCGTCGCCATCATTATCGCGACGTTTGACTGGAACCGTCTTAAGCCGACCATCAACCAGAAAGTCTCAACCGAACTGAACCGCCCCTTCGCCATACGCGGTGATTTAGGGGTCGTGTGGGAGCGTCAGAAAGAGGAGCCCGGCTGGCGACGCTGGATCCCGTGGCCACACGTCCACGCCGACGACATCATTCTCGGTAACCCGCCGGATATCCCGGACGTCACCATGATCCACCTGCCGCGCGTTGAGGCCACGCTGGCCCCGCTCGCGCTGCTGACCAAAACGGTCTATCTGCCGTGGATCAAACTTCAGCAGCCCGACGCGCGCCTGATCCGCCTCTCAGAAAAAAACAACAACTGGACGTTTAACCTTGCCAGCGATGGCGAAAAGGATCCGAATGCCCAGCCTTCCTCCTGGTCATTCCGTCTCGACAATATTCTCTTCGATCGCGGGCGGATCGCCATCGACGATAAGGTCAGCAAGGCCGACGTGGAGATCCTGGTCGATCCGCTCGGCAAGCCGCTGCCGTTTAGCGAGGTCACGGGGACGAAAGCCAAAGGTGACACGGCAAGCGTGGGCGACTATGTCTTCGGCCTGACGGCAAAAGGACACTACAACGACCAGCCGCTCAGCGGCAAAGGGAAAATAGGCGGCATGCTGGCGCTCCGGAGCGAAGGCACGCCGTTCCCGGTGCAGGCGGACTTCCGCTCCGGTAACACCCGCGTGGCGTTCGTGGGAACGGTTAACGACCCGATGAACATGGGCGGCGTCGATCTTCAGCTTAAATTTGCCGGTGATTCGCTGGGCGAGCTGTATGAGCTGACCGGCGTGCTGCTGCCGGATACCCCGCCGTTCGAAACGGACGGGCATCTGGTCGCCAAAATCGACAGCGAAAAATCGTCGGTTTTTGACTACCGTGATTTTAACGGCCGCATCGGCGACAGCGATATCCACGGCTCGCTGACCTACACCACCGGAAAACCGAGGCCGAAGCTGGAAGGGGACGTTGAGTCCCGCCAGCTGCGTCTGGCCGATCTCGGCCCGCTGATCGGCGTGGATTCCGGTAAAGGTACGAAGTCAAAAGAGGTGAAAAAGGACATTCAACCTGCGGGAAAAGTGCTGCCTTACGATCGCTTTGAAACCGATAAGTGGAACGTGATGGATGCGGATGTGCGCTTCAAAGGGCGTAAAATTGAGCATGGCAGCACGTTGCCGCTGAGCGATCTCTCGACGCATATCATCCTGAAAAATGCCGATCTGCGCCTGCAGCCGCTGAAGTTTGGCATGGCGGGCGGGACGATTTCCTCCAACATTCACCTGGAAGGCGATAAAAAGCCGATGCAGGGGCGCGCGGAGATTCAGGCGCGCAGGCTTAAGCTGAAAGCGCTGATGCCGAACGTCGAGCTGATGCAGAAGACCCTCGGCGAGATGAACGGCGATGCCGACATCCGCGGCGTGGGGAACTCCGTGGCGGCGCTGCTGGGCAGCGGTAATGGCAACCTGAAGCTGCTGATGAACGACGGGCTGGTGAGCCGCAACCTGATGGAGATCCTGGGGCTGAACGTCGGGAACTACATCATCGGGCAAATCTTCGGTGATGATGAGGTGCGGGTGAACTGCGCGGCGGCCAATCTGGATCTGGTTAACGGCGTGGCGCGTCCGCAGATTTTTGCCTTCGACACGGAAAATGCGGTGATTAACGTGACCGGTACCGCCAGTATGGCGTCCGAACAGCTGGATTTGACCATCGATCCGGAAAGTAAGGGGATCCGTATCATCACCCTGCGCTCGCCGCTGTACGTGCGCGGAACCTTCAAAAATCCGCAGGCGGGCGTGAAGCCCGGACCGCTGATTGCGCGTGGTGCGGTGGCTGCGGCGCTTGCGACGCTGGTTACCCCCGCCGCAGCGCTGCTGGCGTTGATATCGCCGTCAGAGGGCGAGGCGAATCAGTGCCGGACCATTTTGTCACAGATGAAGAAGTAAGGTGCGGCCTGTTTTTGCCGGGTGGCGCTGCGCTTACCCGGCCTACATTTGAATCGTAGGCCTGGTAAGGCGTAGCCGCCACCCGGCATTAGCTTACAGAGCCTGGTGCTTCGTCTCGTGCGTCAGCAGCAGCGCAATCAGCGTCAGCGCCGCCATGGCCGCCAGATAAACGCCCACATAGAACAGGCCGTAGTTTGCCTGCAGCCAGGTGGCGATATACGGCGCAACGGAGGCGCCCAGAATAGACGAGACGTTGTAGGAGAACGACGCGCCGGTATAACGCACTTCCGTCGGGAACAGCTCCGGCAGCAACGCCCCCATCGGGCCGAAGGTCAGCCCCATCAGGCTCAGGCCAATCAGCAGGTAGGCCATCACCAGCGCCGGGCTGCCTGAACCCAGCAGCGGCGGGAAGACGAACAGAGCAAACAGAACGATCAGCGTGGTGATGGTGATCATGCTTGCGCGACGGCCGAACTTATCCGCGAGCAGGCCCGCAATCGGAACCATCACGCCAAACCCGATCACCGCCATCATCAACATCCACAGCACTTCGTTACGCGGCAGACCCAGCCCAACCGGCGCGGCGGCGGTACTGAAGGTCATGGAGTAAACGGTCATGATGTAGAACAGCGTGTAGGTGGCCAGCATGATGAACGTGCCCAGTACGGTCACGCGGACGTGTTTGGTCAGCAGCGTGCCCAGCGGCACTTTCACCTGCTTGTTCGCCGCGGCCACTTTCGCGAAAACAGGGGTCTCATGCAGAGAAACTCGCACGTACAGGCCAATCAGCACCAGCACGGCTGAGAAGACAAACGGGATACGCCAGCCCCAGCTCATGAACTGTTCATCCGTCAGCAGCCAGGAGAGCAGCAGGAACGTCCCGTTGGCGAAGAAGAAGCCAATCGGTGCGCCAAGCTGCGGGAAAGAACCATACAGCGCGCGCTTGCGCGCCGGGGCGTTCTCGGTGGCCAGCAGCGCCGCGCCACCCCATTCACCACCCAGTCCCAGACCCTGACCAAAACGCGCCAGCGCCAGCAGGACCGGCGCCAGAATGCCGATGGTCTCATACGTCGGCAGCAGGCCGATGGCCACGGTGGAGATCCCCATCGTCAGCAGCGAGGCCACCAGCGTGACTTTGCGTCCGATGCGATCGCCAAAGTGTCCAAACAGCGCGGAGCCAATCGGACGCGCAACAAACGCGATAGCAAAGGTCGCCAGGGACTGCAGCGTGGCCGCCGTCGGATCGCCCTGCGGGAAGAAAATGTGCGGGAAGACGATGACCGCCGCGGTGGCGTAAATGTAAAAGTCGAAGAACTCGATGGCGGTGCCAATCAGCGAGGCGACGACAACTTTATTGCGCGAATTTACCGGAACGTTTTCCGTTTCTGAGTCGAGTGTGGTGGCGGTTGCTTGCATAATATTTTCTTATTTTTGTCGAACGAAAGGCCATATTACGCACAGCAAAAGCGACATTTCAATCTGTAACAAAGCCGCGACCTGGTGATAAAAGCAACAAAAAGCGGATAATTTTCAGGCCAGCCAAAACACGTCTATGAAATGCTTCACAGATTTTAAATATCAGTCAATAAAACTGGTTTTCGGTTAAATAAAAGTTACGGACTGGATTTATATGCTGAAATGATGAATCGGGCTGAAATTTCAGCCCGGGAGAGGGGTTAACGGTGCGTTTTGCCCGGCATTCGCGGGTCGTCTTTGTACTCGGCAGTGGCGATCCACGCGGCGCAGAACAGGGTTAAACGTGCGAAGAAGTAGAAGAACGCCATTAACCCCAGCACCGAGCCGAACGCCGCGCCGGAAGGGGATTTCACCAGCGACGGCAGGGTGTAGGTCATCACGATTTTAATCACCTCAAAGCCTATCGCCGCGATCAGTGTCCCTCTGATCAGCGCCTTCTTGCGCGGGCGATGGCGCGGCAAGCGCCAGAAGATCCAGAAGAACAGCAGGTAGTTGGCGAAGATGGAAATGGCCAGCCCAATGCTGCGCCAGGCGGGCTTCAGCCATTCGATGTAATCAAGATAGAGCGCGGAGATGATCATCTGCTGCGCGGAGCCCGCCACGGAGGTAATGGAAAGCGTCACGATGAGCGCGACGAGCAGGCCAATCAGCGAAACAAAATCACGGAGATACTTAACCCAGATTTTCTCCTGGTCCTGCGGCTTACGCTCCCAGACGTCGCGCGACTGGGCGCGAATGGCCTCGCGCAGGTTGCCCATCCAGTTAACGCCGGAGTAAAGGGCAATCAGCAAGCCGACGATACCGACGGTAGTACGCTGCTGCACGGCGGTATTGATGGTGCTTTTGAGCGTGCTGGCAAGGGTTGGGTCACTGACGTTATTCAGGATCTTATTAAAGATATCCTGCAGCAGCGTCGGGTGCGAGGCGAGCACAAAACCGGCCGCCGCAAACGACACCATCAGGATCGGGATCATCGACAGGAAGGAAAAATAGGTGATGGCGGCACCAAACTGGTTTCCCATGCGGTCATTAAAGCGTTCGGTCGCGCGTATCAGATGCGCAATCATGGGAAACTGCTGAATTCTGGCGACAATGCCGGTTACGGTCCCCAGCGCTTTGCTGGCGGTACCAGGGGACTTGGCCTCTTCAGGCCCGGTTTCCATCTTTTTGACGGGCTCAAACTCTAAATGTTGGGTGGGTCGTTGCGGGTTGTTTTCCGGCGTCACGCGACTTTTCCTTTTCGTTTGGCTGGATGTTATTGAATTATAGCTTGCGACTAGTCCACGTAAGCTTTTGTGAGTTCGGTCAGCCACTCCATGAACAGATGTACCCGGCGGGAGAGGTTGCGCCGGTGGGGATAAATCAGGGAAACAGGCATCGGTTCGGCCCGGTATTGCGGGAGGATCTCAACCAGCTTCTTCGCGCGCAGCAAATCTCGTACCCCAACCCGTGGAACCTGAATGATGCCCAGCCCGGCGAGGCAGGCCGCCTGGTAGGTTTCGGTGCTGTTAACGGTCAATACCCCGCCCGTTTTTATCCACTGCGTCGCACTGCCGTTATAAAACTCAAAGCCCTGCGGGCGAGTTCCCAGCATAGCGGTGTAGTGAATGACGGCGTGCGAGCCTAAATCGTCCAGCGTGTCCGGGTAGCCAAAACGCGCCAGATAGTCCGGACTGGCGCAGTTAATCACCGACAGCTTGCCCAACGGTCGGGCGATAAGCCCTGAATCCTTCAGCGTGCCGACGCGTACCACGCAATCAAACCCTTCGCGGATCACATCCACCAGACGATCGCTGCTGCTGAGCTCCAGCTCGATGCCCGGATAATGCTGCAGAAACGCAGGGAGTTTGGGGATGACTAAATTTCGAGCAACGGCGACGGGCATATCCACGCGAAGCCGTCCGCTGATGCTGGAGGGATCGTGCTGAAACATCCCGTCGAGCTCATCAAGGTTTGCCAACAGATCTTTTGCCCGTTCGTAATAGACCATGCCGTCCTGCGTCAGGCTGACGCGACGCGTGGTGCGGTGCAATAGCTGGGTGCCAAGCCGGTTTTCGAGGGCCTGAATCTGCCGTGACACGCTGCCTTTTGGCAGCGTTAAAGTTTCTGCCGCGCGGGAAAAACTCTCCAGTTCCGCGACGCGGACAAACAGCTGCATTGCGTGAATTTTATCCATAGATGAAGCTCATTGTTGTTTCCGATGAAACAGTGAAGCGTTTTAACCCACCTTTATTGATCTTCTATCACCTAATAAGCTCTTACTCAATCTCCATAACAGCCAAAACGAGGTTTATGATGACTGAACGTATCGCATTAGTGACGGGTGGTAGCCGTGGTTTGGGTAAAAACGCGGCCTTAAAGCTGGCGGCAGACGGCACGGGAATTGTGCTGACCTACAACCGTAGCCAGCAGGAAGCGCTGGCGGTTGTGCATGAAATTCAGCAAAAAGGCGTTAACGCGGCGGCAATACAGCTTAACGTCGGAGAAGTCACAAGTTTTGATCATTTTGCCCAACAGCTTCAGGAAACCCTCCGAACCGTCTGGCAGCGTGAAACCTTTGACTATTTATTGAACAATGCCGGAACGGGTTTATATGCGCCCTACACCGACACGACGGAAGCCCAGTTTGATGAGGCGCTGAACATTCATTTCAAAGGACCTTTCTTCCTGACCCAGCGCCTGCTGCCGTTGCTTAACGACGGCGGACGGATCCTTAACGTCTCCAGCGGACTGGCCCGTTTTACCCAGCCGGGCTCGGGAACCTACGCGGCGATGAAGGGGGCGATGGAAGTGCTGACGCGTTATCAGGCGAAAGAGCTGGGGGCGCGCGGCATCTCCGTCAATATCATTGCGCCCGGTGCGATCGAAACCGACTTTGGCGGCGGACGCGTGCGCGACAACGCGGAACTGAACCAAATGCTGGCATCCCAGACGGCGCTGGGACGGGTGGGGCTGCCGGACGATATTGGCGATGCCATTGCGGCACTGCTCAGCGACAAACTGGGCTGGATGACTGCGCAACGTATTGAAGTCTCAGGCGGCATGTTCCTGTGAGGTATGCGCTTGAGTAAATCCTTAAGATAAATGTGTCTAAATACTGACAGATATAAAGAACACCGGGGATTTGTAACGTATCCATTCGTTGAGTTTTTTCTTAAATAATGCCTCTGTAGAATCCCCCTTCGCTATTCTCAGAGGGGAAAAAACGATGCGAGTAATCATGTTTGACAGGCAGTCACTCTTTATTCACGGAGCGATACACAGTCTTCAGAGGTTGATTCCGGAAATAAATATAACTGGGACCTGTCAGGCAGAAGATTTATGGACTCAGATTTCTGCTTCACCGTCGGCTATCGCCATGATTGATGGGAATTTAATTCAGGACGAAGGGAGCACTTTGCTGGAAGCGATCCTGCATCGCTTTCCGGCGATACGTGTGATTTTGATTTTGGCGAAAAAAGAGGCCAAATGTGCTGAGCAGCTACGGCAGCGAAACGTCATGGCCATTGTTCCCCGAAACGCCAATCCCGAACGGTTTGCCGCCGTACTGGATTCGGTATCCAGAGGGATGGTCTGTTTTCCCGGAGAGTGGGTCAGAGAGCCGACGTCGCCTCAGGCATTATTATCCTTGAGCGAGCGCCAGCGCGAAGTCTTGAAATTGCTGGCGGCGGGGGAGTCGAATAAAGAGATTGGCCGCAATCTGAACATCAGTGCGGCCACGGTAAAAGCGCACCTCGAGGCGCTATTCCGGCGGCTGGACGTGAAAAACAGAACGCAGGCAGCCATGTATTATACCCGGGCGACGGCCTGAAAAAGCGCGTTTGGGAGCGACGTTATCTCTCCGAAACTGAATATCATCATCACCAGCGCATCATGCTGCTGTTGGGTTAATGGACGTGTCATATTTTCCCGCAGCAGCGCTTCACACAACCGGATATCTTCGCGCAACAAAGTCTCAGCCTCCAGAGGTGTGACAGGGCCGTGAAAATGCTCCTGATCGCGGATAACGTGACCATAGCCGATAACCCATAATCCTTTTTCGTCACGATATTTTTCCAGAGAAAGACCCTGATGTTTCTTTATTAACGCGATGGCGGCAGAAGATATTTTCAGCGCATGCTCTTTCATATTCATTTCCTCTTAATGGCGACACTGTAGAGGAAATGAGGTACGAGAAATATCCGCCAAATGGCTATTGATCAGGGATTGTTATTCAGATATTCCTGCCGCAATAAACCAAATAACCAGTCATTATGCCAACGTCCCGCAAGGTAATAGCTCTCGCGTAATTCGCCCTCCAGGCAAAAGCGGGCTTTTTCCAGCAGACGTCGTGAGGCGATATTCCCGGCGGTGACGGTGGCGGTAAGTCGACGTATACCGCCCTGATGAAAAGCGTAATCGCAAAGCGCTTTCAGGGATTCAAAGCCGTAACCTTTCCCCTGCGCCTCGGGAGCGAAAAGAAAACCGACCTCAGCGCAATCCTCCTCCCGATGAATATACCCGGTGACGCCCAACGGAGCCCTGGAAGCGGCGTCACGCACGACGAGGCACAGCCAGTGCGCGCTCCCTGGCGTCCAGGGCGTCAGGCGCGAATCAAACGCCTCGCGGATCGCCGCGACGGGGCGGTCTTCCGCCACAAAGCGCATGACGTCGGGATGCTGCTGTAGCGCCAGAAAAAAGGGCCAGTCTTCTTCTTGTAAAGGCGAGCAGTTCAGGCGAGGGGTAATTAAAACCGGCATTCAGATTCTCCTGAAACATTTTAAATGATTTTAGGGTTGTCACTTTATTTCAACAGAAAGTCAGGTATGGTTAACCGCGTATAAATAAAAAGAAAAAAGGCCGTTACGTGCCAATCCGGATGTCTTCGTTGTCGCTTAAGGAAAACAATGACTCTCAGCACATCACATCATATTCGCGAACAGTTCGAACACTGTCTGGCGGTCATTCGCCATGCGTCGGTGGAAATTTTGCTTCTTCTGAATGTACATGCTTCTGAGGGCAAAGATCCACGCTGGTTTCTGGAACAACTGGACAGCGCGCGATTAGCCCTGGGCGGCTGGGGAGCCGTGGCGAAAAAGCTCAACCTGAATGATGCCGAGATGTCGGAATTTACGCTCCAGCTGCGCCTGCTGCAGCAGCGCGTGCCGCAGTATGAAAGCGGACAGGATGTGAGTGAAAACCAGCTGATTGCGGCGATGCGGTTTGTCACCGCGCTGGAGCACCTTCGCCTGCAGCAGCCGCTGTTGACCTACAGCACGGAGCTGGCTCCGGGCAGCGAACTCCAGCAGCAGCAGGCGCATAAGCAGGTGCGGGCGATAGAGCTCATGATAAAAGGGCTCATCCAGCAGGCCTGGCCCGATCAGGTAAGGCTGAATAACCATCTCAAGACTTTGTTTAACGCCGATCGCGTACGGCGCTGGCTGAAGTTGGGCGAGATCAACGATGTCCTGAGCGGCATGATGTTCAGCGAACTGGCGCAAATGCTGGTGGATAAAAAGAGTTCAGCCGCTATTACGCTTCGCTGTTCAGCGACCCGTCCATGCTGACGCTGCTGGTTGAACCGCGTAAAACGCTGCAAACCTTCCTCGATGACATTCGGCAAATTCGCAACAACATCACCGTCCAGAAAACGTTAAGCTCGGCGCAAATCCAGCTGCTGGATAACTACTACGCGCAGATCGCGCGGCCCGTTCAACGCGCGTTTGAAGAGGGGAGAACGCGCGTCAATCCGGCGGGATTCATGGCGGTAGATGCCAGCGAACTGCATACCTTCTGGGAAAAGGCGCAGAAAATGGATCGGGTCACCGGTGGGGATCTGTTTGAAGTCCGTGACACCATTGAAAAGCTGACCCAGCGCGCGCCGCGCACCCCCGAACAACGCGAGCAGCTCATTTCCGGTGCGTTATGGGGGGCGGTTGGCGTTATGGTGATTGCCATCGTGGCGGGAGGCTTCTGGCTGGTGACCAGCAGTAAACCGCAGCCTGCGGCCGTCAGCGCGGCTGAAGCGGCGCCGCCACAGGACATGCGTGAGACGCCTTCCTCGCGCGAAACGCTCACGCGCATGGGAGTGACCTGGGACGAGAATAATTTCCGCTCGGCCATTAACCGCAACGACACCCGCGTGACCCAGCTCTTTTTGCAGGGCGGTATGGACTGGAAGCTGTCCTGGACCGAAGAGGCGATGTCGGCAGGCTATGACGACGTGCTGGAGCTGATGCTACGCTACCGGCAAAACATGGTGGAGGAGAAGCCGTGTCGGCGCTTCATCAACACGCTCAGCCACGCGATGTCGAACGGCGAGTCTCTGACCTCGGTACGTAAAGAGTACCTCAAAGCTTTCTGCACCGTGCCAGCGGTGGTGAAACGCCAGCAGCACGATCTCGACATGGCCACACGCCGTGCGAAGTCACAGCCGGATGCCACCACCAAAAAATGGCAGTCTATTCAGAGCGCCATTTATGAGGTGATTCGCTGATTTCTCCTCCCTCTCCCCGTGGGAGAGGGCACCAGACCGCACCCTATTCAAGGCTCCCCATACAACCCAATCAGCCGCCGCACCACGCCGTTCGTCCAGCCGAAACCATCCTGCAGCGGATACTCACCCCCGCCCCCTTCGCGCGGCGTGCTGCTGGCGATGTGGTACTTCTCAATCAGCTTATGATGCGTCTGATAAAAATGGTTTACCGTATGCAGCCAGCTCCAGGCGATTTCATCCCCCAGCGAGTCGTTGCCGTACTGCTTGAACCCCTGGATCGCCATCCACTGCAGCGGCGCCCAGCCGTTGGGTTTATCCCACTGCTCGCCGGTTTCGTACTCGGTCGCCAGAATTCCGCCCGGCGTCAGCAGTCGCGCTTTGACCGCATCCGACAGGCGCTCGGCCTGCTCATGGGTCGCCATGCCGACATACAGCGGCACAATGCTGGCGGCAGAAAACAGCGCCAGCTCTTCGCGTCGCCAGTCGTAGTCGCGGTAACAGCCGCTCTCCTCGTCCCACAGATAGCGGTTCACCGCCTCGCGGCGATCGCTGGCTTTCTGGCGGAACAGGTCGGCCGTCTCTTTATCCCCTTTCGACGCCGAGATGTTGGCGATTGCGCTTTCCAGCTTGTACAGGAAGGCGTTCAGGTCGATGGGGATAAACTGCGTCGTGCGGATGCTGGCGAGCCGCGACGGATCGCGCAGCCAGCGGGAGGAATAGTCCCAGCCGGACGCCGCCCCGGCGCGCAGATCGCGATACACCTCGTTTGGCGGACGGCCCGAATGGCGGGCAGTTTCCACGTCCTCAATCCACGATTCATCGCGCGGGGTATCACGGTCATCCCAGTAGCGGTTGAGCAACGAGCCGTCCGGCATACGCACGGCGCTGCGGTAGGCCTGGTTAAGCAGGAGCGACTCCGCGCCGTCCATCCAGAAGGCGTACTCCATTTTGAGGTGTTCCAGATAGCGTTTCGCACCGCGAACGCCGTCCTCCTCAAACAGCTCCACCATCAGCGCAAAGACCGGCGGCTGGGAGCGGCTGAGATAATAGGTACGGTTGCCGTTGGGAATATGCCCGTAGCGTTCAATCAGCCAGGCGAAGTTATCCGCCATACATTTCAGCAGATCGTTACGACCGCTCTCCGCCAGCCCCAGCATGGAGAAATAGGAATCCCAGTAGTAAGTCTCGCTGAATCGTCCGCCGGGAACGATATAGGCTTGGGGCAGCGCCAGCAGGGAAGACCAGGGAATATGATCCTGCGGCTCGCGCGTCAGCACCGGCCACAGGCTGTCAATGTGCTCTTTGAGGGACAGACCGGGGTCGGAGACATATTCCGTACTGTAGGTCTCCGGCAGCCAGAAGTGGTTTTCCACAAACTGGCGCAGGTCGAAATCCCGGTGGCGTCTGACCTTGCGGTAGCGGATCAGGATATCCAGCGGATCCATCTTCGGCGCGCAGTCGGGAAAGGTTTTGCTGTCCGTGAACAGGCGCGAGGACTGCACGTGCTCAAACAGTTCAAGATAGCGGTCTGCGGGCGTCAGTGCATCGGAGGCGGGTAGCCCCTCGATCATCTCGGGTTCCGGCTCCGCCTCAATCATTTCATCCAGTTTCAACTCGCAGGGATCGGTCTCGTAGCGCAGCTCTTCTGCAATCTCGAATTCGATGTTCTCGGTAGCCTGTAGTTTCTGGTTGAACATGGTGATAGGGACCTCCGGTTGTGTGTTCAAAAGACAGGTTTATCCGGGCGTCTTATAAGCGTAGACATTCGCTTCGGTAGATGTGGAGGGATATGTGCGGTAGATCACTCTTTTCGGAGCATTCGTTTTGCAACGATTTATGAATGTGAATAAAAAAAGCCCCTCCGGAGAGGGGCTTATGCATTAACGCATGGTGACAAACTCTTCGGCGGCCGTTGGGTGGATCGCCACGGTATTGTCGAAGTCTTTCTTGGTCGCGCCCATCTTCAGCGCTACCGCAAAGCCCTGCAGGATCTCATCCATGCCGAAGCCAATGCCGTGGATACCGACAATCTTCTCGTCCGGGCCGACGCAGACCAGCTTCATGCGGCACGGCTGACGGTGCGAGGTGACGGCGGTGTACATGGCGGTAAACGCCGATTTATACACTTTCACCTGGTCGTCGCCGTACTGCTCACGCGCCTGCGGCTCGGTTAAGCCGACGGTGCCGATTGGCGGGTGGCTGAAGACCACGGTCGGGATGTTGCTGTAGTCCAGATGCTCGTCCGGCTTGTTATTGAACAGGCGCTCGGAGAGACGGCGGCCCGCCGCAACGGCAACCGGGGTCAGCTCAACGGCACCGGTATTGTCGCCGACCGCGTAAATGCCCGGTACGCTGGTGTTCTGGAATTTATCGACGACGATATAGCCTTTTTCGTCGGTTTTCACGCCGGTCACGCCCAGGTTGAAGTTATCGTTCGCCGGTTCACGGCCAATCGCCCAGATCAGGCAATCGACGGTCTGGCTGCGGCCATCTTCCAGCTCCAGGGTCAGGCTGCCGTCTGCATTTTTCACGACCGCTTTTGGCACGGCGTTGGTATGCAGGGTTGGACCTTCGGTGTTCATCACTTCAACCAGCGTATCAACGATCAGCGGATCGAAGCTGCGCAGCGGCGCGTGTTTACGCACGAACAGGTGCGCTTCGGCACCCAGACCGTTAATCACGCCAGCCAGCTCCACCGCGATGTAACCCGCGCCCACCACGGCAACGCGTTTTGGCAGGGCAGGCAGCTCGAAGAAACCGTCGGAGTCGATGCCGTATTCCACGCCCGGGATGTTCGGGTGGCTCGGACGGCCGCCGGTGGCGATCAGGATGTGATCGGCGGTGATCGTCTCACCGTTCACTTCGATCGTTTTCGCGTCCACAAAGCGGGCGAAACCGTGGATAACGTCGACGTTATTTTTACCCAGCACGTTGTCGTACGAGGTGTGAATACGGTCGATGTAGGCGGTACGGCTGGCGATCAGTTTGTCCCAGTCGAAGTGGTTGATGGTGGTGTCAAAGCCGTAGTCCGGGCCATACATATGGATAGCTTCACGGATTTGCGCCGCATGCCACATCACCTTTTTCGGTACACAACCCACGTTCACGCAGGTGCCGCCCAGCGCTTTGGCTTCAATCAGCGCACACTTCTGGCCGTACATGGCCGCGCGGTTGATGGAGGCGATGCCGCCGCTGCCACCGCCGATGGCGATGTAGTCATAATGCTTAGTCATAGCTTTTGTCCTTAATCGTGAATTGCCGCGATTGTATACCTGAAATCAATAGTTTCCACCGATGGCTGCGATTACTCCGGCACGATCCAACTGACGGAGGTATGACCCGTACCGGCTGGCACCAGCGTTTTGTGCAGCCACGGCAGCACGTTGTTCATCTGCGCTTCGAGTTTCCACGGCGGGTTAATGACGATCATGCCCGAGGCGGTCATGCCGCGCTGGTCGCTGTCCGGACGCACGGCCAGCTCGATCTGCAGGATTTTGCGGATGCCGGTGGCTTCCAGGTCTTTGATCATGCGCTTGATTTGCGCGCGCAGCACCACCGGATACCACAGGGCGTATGTCCCGGTGGCGAAGCGTTTGTAGCCTTCGTGAATACCCGTCACCACCGCCTGATAGTCGGTTTTGATTTCGTACGGCGGGTCGATCAGTACCAGACCGCGACGGGAAACCGGCGGCAGCTTGGCTTTAAGCTGCTGATAGCCGTCGGCTTTTTCCACGCGGGCGCGGCCGTCTTTCTGGAATTCAGAACGCAGCAGCGGGAAGTCGCTCGGATGCAGCTCGGTCAGCTGGATGCTGTCCTGCTCGCGCAGCAGCTGGCGGGCAATCAGCGGGGATCCCGGGTAGTAACGCAGCTGGCCGTTGCGGTTGAAGTGGTTCACCACGCCGATGTACGGCTCCAGCTCGGCAGGCAGGTCGTCCTGCTGCCAGATGCGGGCGATCCCTTCCAGATATTCACCGGTACGCTCGGCATGCTCGCCGCTCAGCTGATAACGGCCCGCGCCCGCGTGCGTGTCCAGATAGAGAAACGGCTTCTCTTTCTCTTTGAGCGATTCGATGATCAGGCTCTGAACGGTGTGTTTAAGGACGTCGGCGTGGTTGCCTGCGTGGAAGCTGTGGCGATAACTGAGCATGGGTAATGATATTCCGCTGAATTGACGATTTGCCACAGTTTACAGCAGAACGGCGCAGATTACCCGTAGGCCCGGTAAGCGCAGCGCCACCGGGCTCTTTTCCGCCACGTCTGGCATTGAAATCCTCTACACTTAACCCCATTCTAGATCGCATATGCACAGCGCCGGATGCGCGCTTCATTCACCTCATTCAACAGGACAGCGTTTATGACCAATCCATTACTGACGCCTTTTTCGTTGCCACCGTTTTCTAAAATCCTCCCCGAGCATGTGGTTCCAGCGGTTACGCAATCGCTGGACAACTGCCGCGCGGCGGTAGAAAGCGTGGTCGCGCAGGGCGGGCCGTACACTTGGGAAAATCTGTGTCAGCCGCTGGCCGAAGTGGACGACGTGCTGGGGCGTATCTTCTCCCCGGTGAGCCACCTGAACTCGGTAAAAAACAGCCCGGAGCTGCGTGAAGCCTACGAGCAAACCCTGCCGCTGCTCTCTGAGTACAGCACCTGGGTCGGCCAGCACGAAGGGCTCTACAAAGCCTACCGCGACCTGCGCGACGGCGATCACTACGCCGAGCTGAACACCGCCCAGAAAAAATCGGTCGATAACGCCCTGCGTGATTTTGAGCTGTCCGGGATTGGCCTGCCAAAAGAGAAGCAGACCCGCTACGGTGAAATCGCCGCGCGCCTGTCCGAGCTGGGCAACCAGTACAGCAACAATGTGCTCGACGCCACCATGGGCTGGACGAGGCTGATTACCGACGAAGCAGAGCTGGCGGGTATGCCGGAAAGCGCCCTGGCGGCGGCAAAAGCGCAGGCCGAAGCGAAAGAGCAGGACGGCTTCCTGTTAACGCTGGATATCCCGAGCTATCTGCCGGTGATGACCTACTGCGACAACCAGGCCCTGCGCGAAGAGATGTACCGCGCCTACAGCACCCGCGCTTCCGATCAGGGGCCGAATGCCGGTAAGTGGGACAACAGCCCGGTGATGGCGGAAATCCTCGCCCTGCGCCACGAGCTGGCCCAACTGCTGGGCTTTGAAAACTACGCCGACAAATCTCTCGCCACCAAAATGGCGGAAAACCCGCAGCAGGTGCTCGACTTCCTGACCGATCTGGCGAAACGCGCCCGTCCGCAGGGTGAAAAAGAGCTGGCCCAGCTGCGCGCCTTCGCGAAAGCGGAGTTCGGCGTGGACGAGCTGCAGCCGTGGGACATTGCTTACTACAGCGAAAAACAGAAGCAGCACCTCTACAGCATCAGCGACGAGCAACTGCGCCCGTACTTCCCGGAAAACAAAGCCGTTAACGGCCTGTTTGAAGTGGTGAAGCGTATCTATGGCATCACTGCCAAAGAGCGTACCGATATCGACGTCTGGCATCCGGACGTGCGCTTCTTCGAGCTGTATGACGAGAAAAACGAACTGCGCGGCAGCTTCTACCTCGATCTCTACGCGCGTGAGAACAAGCGCGGCGGGGCGTGGATGGACGACTGCGTGGGTCAGATGCGTAAAGCAGACGGTTCCCTGCAAAAACCGGTCGCCTATCTGACCTGTAACTTCAACCGTCCGGTAAGCGGCAAACCTGCGCTGTTCACCCACGACGAAGTGATCACCCTGTTCCACGAGTTCGGTCACGGCCTGCACCACATGCTGACCCGCATCGAAACCGCAGGCGTCGCCGGCATCAGCGGAGTGCCGTGGGATGCGGTCGAGCTGCCAAGCCAGTTTATGGAAAACTGGTGCTGGGAGCCGGACGCGCTGGCGTTTATCTCCGGCCACTACGAGACCGGCGAACCGCTGCCGAAAGAACTGCTGGATAAAATGCTGGCGGCGAAGAACTACCAGGCGGCGATGTTTATCCTGCGCCAGCTGGAGTTCGGCCTGTTCGACTTCCGCCTGCACGCCGAGTTCAGCCCGGAGCAGGGGGCGAAAATCCTTGAAACCCTGGCGGAGATTAAAAAGCAGGTCGCGGTGATCCCTGGGCCAACCTGGGGTCGTTTCCCGCACGCGTTCAGCCACATCTTCGCAGGCGGCTATGCGGCAGGTTATTACAGCTACCTGTGGGCCGACGTGCTGGCGGCGGATGCCTTCTCGCGCTTCGAAGAAGAGGGGATTTTCAACCGCGAAACCGGCCAGTCGTTCCTCGACAACATCCTGACCCGCGGCGGTTCCGAAGAGCCAATGGTGCTGTTCAAACGCTTCCGCGGGCGCGAGCCGCAGCTGGACGCGATGCTTGAGCATTACGGGATCAAAGGCTGATTGTTACGTGAAGATCTGCTTAGTGGATGAAACAGGCGCCGGAGACGGCGCCTTATCTGTTCTGGCCGCCCGCTGGGGGCTGGAACATGATGAAGATAACCTGATGGCGCTGGTGATGACGACAGGACATCTCGAATTACGCAAGCGCGACGAACCCAAGCTCGGCGGGATTTTTGTCGATTTTGTCGGTGGCGCGATGGCGCACCGGCGTAAGTTCGGCGGCGGTCGCGGCGAAGCGGTGGCCAAAGCGGTCGGCATTAAGGGGAGCTATCTTCCGGACGTGGTGGACGCCACGGCGGGGCTGGGGCGCGATGCGTTTGTGCTGGCGTCGGTGGGCTGCCGGGTGCGGATGCTGGAGCGTAATCCGGTTGTCGCCGCGCTGCTCGACGACGGGCTGACGCGAGGCTATGCGGACCCGGAAATCGGCCCGTGGCTGCAGGAGCGTTTGCAGCTTATCCACGCGTCAAGCCTGACGGCGCTGACGGACATCACCCCGCGTCCGCAGGTGGTCTACCTCGACCCGATGTTCCCGCACAAGCAGAAAAGCGCGCTGGTGAAGAAAGAGATGCGGGTATTTCAGTCGCTGGTGGGACCGGATCTGGATGCGGATGGCCTGCTGGAGCCGGCTCGTCAGCTCGCGACGAAGCGGGTGGTGGTGAAGCGCCCGGACTACGCGCCGCCGCTGGCGGACGTTGCTACGACCAACGCGGTGACCACGAAAGGGCACCGGTTTGATATCTACTCCGGCACGCCGGAATAAAAAAAGCCGGGTGGCGGCTTCGCCTTACCCGGCCAACTTTCAGTGCCGCTTTTTTTGCACTTACTCGTCTTCTTCATCGCGCAGCGGAACAATCAGCATATCCACGTGAACGGTGTTAATCAGCTGACGCGCGGAAGACATCAGCTTGCTCCAGAAGTCCTGATGGTGACCGCATACCACCAGATCCATATCGTATTTCTTAATCGCATCAACCAGCACCTGACCCAGGTCGCCGCTGCCGCTCAGGGTTTCGGTGATCGGATAGCCCGCGTTGGTGGAGAGCTCGCTCAGCGCGTGATGCGTTTCTTCAGAGATGCGTTTCTGCATATCGCCCAGATTGACGTCGATCAGACCGGTGTAGAGGTCGGAGTAATTCACATCAACGTGAATCAGGGAGACTTTCGCGTTGTAGGGACGTGCCATAGATACCGCTTTATCAACCAGCACTTTGCTCTCCGGGGAGAGGTCTACCGCGATAAGAATGTGTTTGTAAGCCATAGTGTTACTCCTTCCTTAAGTTATCGATGACTAAATGGGAAAGCCGTCGTCTGATGCTTTCATTACGGCCCAGTTAAACATATTTTTCAAGCTTTGGTGTTGATAACGATTAACCTTGTGGCAAAAAAATTAACGGATCTCCTACACTATTTAATGAGCCGTTCGGATATTAAAACGCGAACCGGATCGACTTTTAGTCATTCTTTCACTGAACTGTCTGTCAGGGCATTGGGGTGCGGTAGCTCAGGAGCCTTGCTTCGTGGGCGGACGCCGGGGAGGATGTATGATTAGCACCGTCGCATTGTTTTGGGCGTTATGCGTAGTTTGCATAGTGAATATGGCGCGCTACTTCTCATCGTTACGTGCGCTGTTAGTGGTACTTCGTGGTTGCGATCCGTTGCTGTATCAGTATGTGGACGGTGGAGGGTTCTTCACCTCGCATGGACAGCCCAGCAAACAGATGCGTCTGGTGGGATATATCTACTACCAGCGCTACCGCGATCATCACGATGAAGAATTTATCCGTCGCTGCGAGCGCCTGCGTCGTCAGTTCATTTTGACCAGTGCCCTGTGTGGCCTGGTCGTGGTCAGCATGATTGCATTGATGATTTGGCACTGATTACCACAGCAGGCGGGGCCAGCCCCGCCTTCTTTCCTCTGGTTCAGGGCTTCACTGAGAACCGCAGATTGGAGATATTGGTCTCAATCGAAGTAACCTTCCCGCTATAGGCGATGTTAACGTCTCCGTTTGTATCAATGCTGGCCGCAGTAATTGTACCCGTACCTTCAATGACAGGATGCTTCTTAGCCAACTGATGGATAATGTCGGTGTCTTTCCCTGTTATCTTTTCCGAAAGATAGTAACGGTAGATTGTGGGTACGGTTGCGTCACCCTGATTGTTCACGGTCATATAGAGCCAGACGCTGTCAGATAATTTATAAACGTGTTGTAATTCATCGCTCCCTTGCCGGTTGGGCTGGTGGTTGAGCCACAAAAATCCAATGACCAGCGCCAGAAGCGAAACGGTAACAAGGCGATGAATCCATTTAGTAGCCGTTTTGAATGGCATACTCTATTCCTTCTCTGATATTGCGTTGGTCCGTTGGATCGTCCCCGTAAGGCGGCTTTTCGTGCCATTTTCCCCATTCAGGTTTTGACGTGCCAGCGCGGCCTTGAGCCCAGCCAGCGCCCATAAGCAGGATGTTTGCAGGAATTCCTGCTGCAGTCCCGGCGGCTCCGAAGTTGAAATTTCCAAATGCAGCAAAATAAGGGTCGAATTTCTTGTAATCCCAGGGACCACCATTTCGTACTTTTTGGTAGAACCAGTAATACGTTGAAGGCGTGGCCATATTACGCGACATGCCATGAAGGCGTGCTTCACGCATGTTGTTTGCTATAACCATTGAACCTGGTCCTGAAAGAGGGACAGAAGCCATACATTCTCCTTTGTCTGGTTTTTCTTCCGATCGCCATCATAGTATTACCTGCGCAATTTCGTTGGGCAAAAAATGTTCAGGAAATCCTGATGTTATACACTTTCCGATTGCAACTAACAGCCATAAAAAAAGCGGGTCAGTTTCCTGACCCGCTTTTTTGTCGCCTTCAACCGATTATATCAGCTTCAGCGAAATCCAGTACAGCCCGCCAGACAGCAGGATGGACGCCGGAAGGGTGAACACCCAGGCCATCAGAATGTTGGTCACGGTTTTGCGCTGCAGGCCGCCACCGTCAACAATCATGGTACCTGCCACGGACGAGGAGAGTACGTGGGTGGTGGATACCGGCATACCGGTGTAGCTCGCCAGACCGATAGACACTGCCGCCGTCATCTGCGCGGACATACCCTGCGCATAGGTCATGCCTTTCTTACCGATCTTCTCGCCGATGGTGGTCGCCACGCGGCGCCAGCCAATCATCGTACCGATACCGAGTGCCAGTGCGACCGCCATGATGATCCAGATTGGCGCGTACTCAATGGTATTGAGCATATCGCCTTTCAGTTTCTTCAGGAGACGCTGGTCGTCAGCATTCACGTCTGGCAGCTTCGCCACTTTATCCGTCACATCAGAGATGCACAGCATAATGCGACGCAGCTGACCACGCTGCTCAACGGTCAGTTTGTCATAGCTTTCGATATTGCCCAGCATGCCTTTCGCACGTTCCAGCGCGTTAATCGCGTTTGCCGGATGGCAGTGGAACTCGCCTGGCGCAGTCGTGGCACCGGCTTCCGGAGACGGGATTAACTGGTCAACGCCGGTCGCTTTTTTCAGCAGTTCAGGGTGCTGCTGGAAATAAGTTTCAACGTTGTTGACCGCATCGCGGGTACGGGTGATTTCGTAGCCGGAGGCGTTCATGTTAACCACGAAGCCTGCCGGAGCAACACCGATCAGTACCAGCATCACCAGACCAATGCCTTTCTGACCATCGTTCGCGCCGTGTGAGAAAGCCACGCCGATAGCGGAAATGATCAGGGCAATACGCGTCCAGAATGGCGGCTTTTTCTTGCCGTCTTTCTTTTCACGCTCTGCCGGCGTCAGGTGAATACGGGAGCGTTTTTTGGTATTGCTCCAGTAACGACGCAGGATGAAGATCAGCCCGCCCGCCACCACCAGACCCACGATAGGGGAGACGATGAGAGAGGCAAAGATCCCCAGTACTTTCGGGATATTTAACGCATCAACAACCGATGTACCGGTCATGAGGGCGTTGGTTAACCCGATACCGATAATCGCGCCGATGAGGGTGTGAGAACTGGATGCAGGCAGGCCGAAATACCAGGTACCGAGGTTCCAGATAATTGCAGCAAGCAGCATTGAGAACACCATAGCGAGGCCATGGCCAGAACTTACGTTAAGCAGCAGATCTGTTGGCAGCATATGCACAATCGCATACGCAACGCTCAGTCCGCCCAGGAGGACACCAAAAAAGTTAAATACCGCCGCCATAACAACCGCAAGCTGCGATCGCATTGCGCGAGTGTAGATAACCGTCGCTACTGCGTTTGCAGTGTCGTGGAAGCCGTTGATCGCTTCGTAAAACAGTACAAAAACCAGAGCAAGCAAGAGTAAAAGCCCGGTATGTAAATCCAGGCCGGCAAACAAATGTAGCATAGGACGTTACGCCATTTTGAGGACATGAACGCGGCGCATTATCCAGGACAAATGCGCAACGGGCAAAGTGAAATATAGACTTTTTTTGACATACCACCTGATTTGAGAAAAGTGCCTGAAAGGATATTCTTTAAATTTCAATGGAATGGCTTTGTAATATCTTTTTACGCTGGTGTGACCACAGAGGAAACTTTACAATCCGCGGCAGTTAACAAAGAGGGTTTTGACGTGGAAAGGTTTGATGCCGTGGTAATTGGCGCCGGTGCGGCGGGTATGTTTTGTGCGGCAATGGCCGGACAGGCGGGTCGTCGCGTGCTGCTGCTGGATAACGGTAAAAAGCCAGGCCGCAAGATCCTGATGTCCGGCGGCGGGCGCTGCAACTTTACTAACCTGTATGTTGAACCCGCGGCCTATTTGAGCCAAAACCGTCATTTTTGTAAATCTGCGCTGGCGCGTTATACCCAGTGGGACTTTATCGACCTGGTGGGTAAGCACGGTATCGCATGGCATGAGAAGACGCTGGGCCAGCTGTTCTGCGACGACTCCGCCCAGCAGATTGTCGATATGCTGGTGGCCGAGTGCGAGAAGGGCGGCGTGGTCATGCGCCTGCGCACCGAAGTGCTGGACGTTTCCCGCGATGACCAGGGCTACACGCTGCAGCTCAACGGTGAAACCGTCAGCGCCGATAATCTGGTGATTGCCAGCGGCGGCCTGTCTATGCCGGGGCTGGGCGCTTCCCCGTTCGGCTATAAAATCGCCGAGCAGTTTGGCCTGAAAGTCCTGCCTACGCGCGCCGGGCTGGTGCCGTTCACGCTGCATAAACCGCTTCTGGAACAGCTTCAGACGCTGTCTGGCGTGTCCGTTCCCGCCGTTATCACCGCCGAAGACGGCACGGTGTTTCGCGAAAACCTGCTCTTTACCCATCGCGGCCTCTCCGGCCCGGCGGTCCTGCAAATCTCCAGCTACTGGCAGCCGGGAGAGTTTGTCACGGTTAACCTGCTCCCCGATTGCGATCTGGATGCCTTCCTCAACGAGCAGCGTACCGCGCACCCGAATCAGAGCCTGAAAAACACCCTCGCAATGCAGCTGCCGAAGCGTCTGGTGGAATGTTTGCAGGTGCTGGGGCAGATCCCCGACGTGTCGCTAAAGCAGCTTAACAGCCGCGAGCAGGAAACGCTGGTCGAGACGCTAACAAACTGGCGCGTGCAGCCAAACGGCACGGAAGGCTACCGCACGGCGGAAGTCACGCTGGGCGGAGTCGACACGAATGAACTCTCTTCCCGTACCATGGAAGCGCGCAACGTGCCGGGGCTCTACTTCATCGGTGAAGTGATGGATGTGACCGGATGGCTCGGCGGGTATAACTTCCAGTGGGCCTGGGCAAGTGCCTGGGCGTGTGCTCAGGCGCTGGCAGATGTCCGAGGACAATAAAGTTGTACACAAAGCACTAAAGTTGTAACCATTCTCAAAAAACGACGCTAATGTTGTATACTTACTGAATGTGTGGTTATAGGGTTGGAGACTATAAAATGCACATATAGGTACGTATCAATGTCGTTTTTAGGGTACGATCATGGCTAGGGGTAGGCGTCTCAAATCCTATTTGGATTATGAAAATGCGCTAGGTGACGGCATAGGAGTGGGCTATGGCCAAAGTTATCAGCCCTGGCTTAGAGCTCAGGACGTTAAATCCCGTGGAAACCGTTCGATAGTCTTTGGCCTTAAGACGTTTCGAAACCATCATCTCCTTTCTTCTGTCGAAAGTAACTTTTTCTATCTGGCTGAGTTTAATGACTCGGTGATTGATATCCGGGAACAATTCCCACTCTTTCCTCTCCGGCTTACCCAACAAATAGCAAATCATCTACATTTTCAACATCCTATGGTGAGGGGAGTAAGAGGAGTACCTGTCGAAGTTCTGAATGTTATGACAACCGATTTTTTACTGACCTTGAGAACTCCTGAAGGCGGACTTCGATACAAAGCTATAGCAGTAAAACATAACGAGAGCATACCTGAACGCGAAGCCCAAAAACTTGAAATAGAGAGGATGTTTTGGCAGTTGATTGATGTTGAGTTTCAAATTTATGTTGGCTCGGAACTCAATAACGTCGTCGGTAAAAACATTTGCTGGGCTACTTCTGTATTAAGAGATGGTTCTGAATTTTATGATAAATATCCTCTTGATAAAATCCTATGGAAGCTTAAACCAGATGTTTATCCCATAGTAGGACTACGTGCAATGATTTCATCAATCTTTGGGGTAGATGCACAAGAAGCGATGATGTTATTGCAGGCAATGATTGGATTAAAAATGATAAATGTTGATTTATCATATCCAATACTCGAAACCGGTCTGATAAAGATAATTTCCAATGACCACTATATAGGACTGAACGCAAATGGATATTATTAGGAATTCAGTCTGGCTCTCTCAAGGCACTGATTTGCTTGCAGAGGGACTTTACCGTGTTTTGGATTTTGACAGAAAGGTCGATTTGTTAATTTTGTTTAAAATAAAATCAGAAAGAACGGGTAAGCCAATCCCTTTCTCATTTTCAATGTTTAAATATTATATTGAATCAAATAGCATAACTTGTAAAGATTATATATATCCTTCATATATGTTAGTAGATGAGAAAGAAATAACAGATAAAGACAGAGGAAGGCGAGATGAAAATTACAATATCATTAAAGATCTTGTAGATGACAGAATGTTTCTGTTCGACTATGCATTACATAAAAAGTCGCACCTTTTAATGGATTACTCCAGAAATAAAAAAATATCACAATATACTATCAGAACGCTTCTGGCGTTGTATTGGCGACATGGGCAGGATATTTATGCATTGCTACCCGCATTCTCGAACTGTGGCGCCGCTGGGAAAAGTAGAATCAAACATGAAATTAAACTTGGGAATTCCAAAAAAAACAGAGCATTACCTAATGAACGATCACGTGTTTTCATTCTTAATGAAAGAGATATAAATAATATTAGAAAATCTCTCATTACGTATCATTATAAAGTTAACGGAGATACGATAAAGAAAACATTAGAGAGACATATTGATTTGTATTTTAGGGATGAAATTAAAACAGCAAACCTAGAAAATAGAGCTCCATATGTTCCTTCTTTAAAACAATTTTCATACTGGAATAAAAAACTCTTCACTAAAGATTTCTCGATAAATAAGAAGAACACGAAAAAAGAAATAGACCTCAAAATGCGGGCGCTTTTAGGTAGTGTGGCTAATACAACTGTTTTGCCGGGTGATGTTTTCGAAATAGACTCAACTGTCGCTGATGTACATCTTATTTCGAGTTTAAACAGACGAAAAGTCATTGGGCGTCCTACTATTTATACAGTGGTGGATCGTGCAACAAGAATGATTGTTGGCCTTCATGTTTCTTTATACCATGCTTCATGGCGAGCCGCCCGACAAGCGTTAGCAAATTGCTTTATGCCAAAAAAAGAATATTGTAGATTATTTGGAATCTCTATTACTGATGATGATTGGCCTTGTTCTCACATTCCATTAACATTGATGTGTGACAACGGGGAGATGATTGGTCTTAAACCTCAGGAAGAGATGACCCCCCTGACAAAACTTGAGTTTGCGCCAGTCGGTAGAGGCGACAGAAAAAGCATTGTTGAACGCTGTTTCGGCATTCTGAATGATGAGGTTATTCATAGGCTTATTGGAACAACACGAAGGGGAAAGATTGTTAAAGGAGAGCCAACACCGCAATCCAGGGCTTGTTTAACGATTCAGGAGGTCACGTCTTTACTGATTCGGGAGATACTTGCACATAATCAGAGAACGTATGAGGAACTGGCTTATATCAATCCCTTACTGATTGAAAATGATCTCGTAATATCACCAAAAAATAGTTGGATGATAAGCTTAAAGCACGGGAGATTCAGCGCAAGAGCCGTTGGGGCCGACGAAGTGATCGCACGATTGTTAATCCCTGTGAACGCTAACATTACCGCCGGTGGGATTCAGTACAATAATCTTTTTTATGAATGTGATCCTGAAATTGCATCAG
This sequence comes from Enterobacter cloacae complex sp. IR53041, assembly GCF_049238285.1. NCBI lineage: Bacteria > Pseudomonadati > Pseudomonadota > Gammaproteobacteria > Enterobacterales > Enterobacteriaceae > Enterobacter > Enterobacter cloacae complex sp. IR53041. Next base: position 49,581 of record NZ_JBMKHB010000032.1, read on the forward strand.
GTGTCAGAGTATTTGGAAGAACCACTTGTGAAGCAAGAATAGATGACAATTGCGTAGATTATATATATGTAAGATTTGACAAAAATAGCATTTTCAAAAAACATTACCTACTTAAGAAAAGAGATGTATTTAAAGGGAAAGCTCATCTTGATACAGATGTAATGGCTGATTGGGTAGATACTCAAAAAGAAATTAATTTATTTACTCTGGATTCGCTCAGCAATATCAATAATAAAGATGAATTTAACAGGAAAGGTAACGAAAGATTAAATGAAATATACGAATCTCGCCGGGTACATGGTAAAGATATTAAAAAGAACAGGAAAAATGAACTTGATTCATTAGGGCGAACTCATGTTGCTAATGGAAGATCTGAACCCCTACTTCCTTCATCCAGTAATGTTCTGCTTTTGCCTGGCCGGGAGGAGAAACAAAGATGGTTAAAAGGTAAGAAGAAGACTGAGGACGCAGAATAATGAACCTTATACGGCGCGTTTCAGCGATATATAAAGAACAGGAGTTACCTGAGTATCGTGGCAATCCCTTAATTGAAGCACTTCCTGAAGCGCTTACGGAAGATGAAGTACTTCTGGAAATGAGTTATTTCCCCGAAATTGACGAAAAAATCCGCTGGACTGCCCCGGCGAATGTTAGAGAGCAGTATGTCGAACGTATAAAGAAATTCCGTTGCCCTCAAACCAATCTTATCCAGGCTTATAAGATGATCTTACGGGCACTTAGGGAAAGCTATGCAGCTCGTAATCCTTTAAAAAGCGGAACAATTCAATATCTTCATTACTATGGAAATGAGCGTCCTGATATTGAGCCAGAAAGTGGATATTTTAAATCCCAGGCTGAAACTATTACGATAGTTGGAATGAGTGGTTCTGGAAAAACTACCATGATTGAGCAAGTCATGGATCATTTCCCTCAGATTATAGAACACAGCAGCTATAAAGGAGTTTTTCCCGGCTTCAGTAAGCAAATTGTATGGGTAAAGATTAATTGTCCATACAATTCAAGTGTGAGAGACCTTTGTGAAGAGATTTTACAAAAATTAGATGATGCAATTGGTATTGAACGAACTACACCTGAGATTAGAAATGGTGCTCTGGCTCGCCAGATTGCACAAAGAATTAAATCATCATTTTTGGGTATCCTTGTTATTGATGAAATGCAGAGGCTTAAATTTTCAAGAACCGGGGGTGAGAGTAAGTTGATTGATTTTTTACATGAAATTGTAGATTCCATGGGGGTATCTATGGTTTTTTGTGGAAATCATCCTTTTGACGAGACGCTGACAAAGAAAATGAGAATTGCCAGGCGGGCAGAGTCTGGTGGTTACATGAAAATTAAGAATGTTAGATACGATTCACAAGACTGGCAATCGTTTATTCATTATTTATGGCCATTACAATGGACAAATGTTGAAACTCCATTAAATGATGAGTTAAACGAAAAATTATTCATTTTATCTAAAGGCAATATTGGATTGGCTCAGATGATTTATCGGGGGGCACAATTAAAGGTTATCGGTAGCGGCAATGAAATCATCACTGGCGCAGTCTTGTCGGCCTCTGTACCGGTACTCGTGAGTCATACGGAGGAATATAAGGATACTCCACTCCCGGGGGCCGCGACTGAAGATGAGGAAGCTAAATGGCTCTCTGCATCTAATGAGGGTGATGCTTCGGCTAAAATCATGGCAGAGAAGTCCCTAAAGTCTTTGATCCCTGGGGATATAGACAGGCCACAGCACAAGGAATTCGTAGGAAAAATAGACGAGGTTTTGCGCAATTTCGACGAGAAAATACTGTCTCTTGACCACGATCTTGTTATCAACAGAACAGCTGAAAAGAAAAATACCTACGATGCTCTTCAGCGTTGCGGGCTTATAAATATAGATCCACTTAATAAATTGTAATGAGGTAACAGTTCGTAACGGTCAAAGAGAGGGGTGGGAAATGAGAATGTTGCCTGTTTTGCCTGATGAATCCTTGTTCAGCCGGTTTTGTCGGACAACTACCGTGTATGGTATGTCCCCATCTTCTCTGTTAACGATCATTTTCAACAAACCTGATATGAACGTCCATCCAATTCTCAATTCAGGATTAAAGGCTATTTCTCTTCATACATCCGAAAGTGCAGATCAGCTCTGGCATGAACAGACTTTACTCCCTCTTTTTGCCTGGGCACTACCAATCAGTCGTAATGAAATTATGGATTTCAACACGACCCCTGCCAGGCTTAATCGATTGTGCCGCCTTAGTAATTTTTCACTAGGGCAGCGCACACTACTGAAGTTTTGCCCGGTTTGCGCTCGTGAAGATACTTTTCATTATGGTGTTACTTATTGGCATCTGGCGCATCAGCTTCATGGGGTTACAACCTGCCATCGGCATCCGGTAGCGCTTGAAAGCATCCATGTCCCTTCTTCACCGCACATACGTATTGGACTGATGCCTCCTGTTTCGTATACAGAACAACTTAGCAATGAGATAGACTTCGATTTTGCTAAGTTTTGTTATGAGTCCCTAAATATAATCAGAAGAAAAGATATTACACACCCCAATTACATGGATGTACTTAAAAAGTTGAATTTATTATCATTGGATGGAAATTTAAAGAAAAATGTATTCTACGCACATGTTTATGCTAAGTGCCAGTTATTTGGGGAGGGTTCATCGGGACTTATACCAACATCCCTAACTGATTATCATTACTGGGAGCCTATACTCAAAGACAAATGTTGTCAGCATCCCACAAAGCATCTTTTGCTTTGTTATTGTTTGTTAAATACTTGCTGGCCAACGTATGCAGGAAGTCGTACTAATAAAAAGAAAGAAATCTTTAAAAGTCATAAGAAATACAGTTTTCATATAGTTGAAAATAATACTAGTGTTAGCAACCTTGGGAAGGAATTTAGTCGCAGCAGATGTTACATTAAAACACTTATTTATAAAAAATACCTGAGGGCGTTTAAACGAAACACAAAAATTAATATATTCACTGAATTGCTTATCAAGTCTATGGCTGTAAGGGGGTTTAGTCTGGCATCCATAGCTGAGAAAAACTCATTATCGGAAGGAGCTGGTAATGACTCCAACTTACTGATAGTGTTTTATGTTCAGATAATGCCCGATGACTTTGTCATGCAGCTCCACCGATTTTGAGAACGACAGTGA
>NZ_JBMKHB010000033.1:0-46448 GCF_049238285.1 Enterobacter cloacae complex sp. IR53041
GCGACCGTGAGGCCATAGACTGGGCAGCAAGCACGGGAGGCTATGACAGTTCGACCGTGCAGGATGTGATGCTGAGGTCGGTGGAAAAGCGCTTCGACGACAGGTTGCCCGACACAGCGGTGCAGTGGCTGACGGATAACGGTTCAGCGTATACCGCGTATGAAACGCGGAGGTTCGCGAGAGAGCTGAATCTGGAGCCCTGCACAACAGCGGTGAGCAGCCCGCAGAGTAATGGCATGGCCGAACGGTTCGTGAAAACGATGAAAGAAGACTATATCGCGTTCATGCCAAAACCGGATGTGAGAACAGCACTGCGAAACCTTGCAGTAGCGTTCACGCATTACAATGAAAACCACCCGCACAGCGCGCTGGGATATCACTCCCCGAGGGAATACCGGCGGCAGCGGACATCGTTAACTTAAGATACAAAAGCTGTTCGGAGATGGAGGGTCAAGATCACATTCTGCGCTTGATGTGTTCAAAACCTGGCTACTGAATGAACTCAATCTGGGTAAAATTCGTTGATCATGTTCACATTAATCGGGGCTCTGAATTCAAAGTAACTTTATTACTAAGCATTATTTTGTGAAGGCTCTCACTTTTGCTCGCGGCTCCGAAACTTTGCTGGGTTGAGATTTTAAGGTGTATCACGGCGGCTCATACTCTCAATAAATCCCTGTTAGTAAATGCTGCTATTATAACTCATTCATTGCCTGAGCCAGCAGTCGCGCAGCTGCCTCAAGCGCAGAGGATTGAAAAAATCTTCAGATATATATCATCACTCTGAACATACGCAATTAACGGCGGAATCTCACGATTCTACCGTTTTTTATTATTTTTCAGAGGAGTAGTGATGAATAATTCTGAAGGTTTGAAGTCGTTTCAGCAATCGCTTGCTGATCTGCCGCAATGGGTATCAGAGCGGCTTCTGCAGCAAATTAACCAGTTAACTAACTACGAGCCAGTGATCGGCATTATGGGTAAAACCGGTGTTGGGAAGAGCAGTCTGTGCAATGCCCTGTTTGCCGGAGATATATCACCGGTCAGCGATGTGGCGGCCTGTACACGTGAGCCACTGCGCTTTCGCCTGCAAGTCGGCGACCGCTATATAACGCTGATGGATCTGCCCGGCGTGGGCGAAAGTGGCGCTCGCGATACCGAGTATGCTGCGCTGTACCGCGAACAGTTTCCTCGCCTCGACCTGGTACTGTGGCTGATTAAGGCCGATGACCGGGCGCTGACGGTGGATGAACATTTTTATCATCAGGTGATTGGAGAGGTATACCGGCATAAGGTGCTGTTTGTTATCAGCCAGTCGGATAAGGCCGAACCTACCAGCGGTGGGGGACAGTTGTCCACGGCGCAGAAGCAGAATATCAGCCGCAAAATCTGCCTGCTGCATGAGCTGTTCCAGCCCGTCCATCCGGTGTGTGCTGTGTCGGTCCGTCTACAATGGGGGCTTAAGGTGATGGCCGAGCGGATGATTAAGTGCCTGCCACGTGAGGCCACCAGCCCGGTGGTGTCGCAACTCCATCCTTCCTTTCGCACGACGGTAGTCCGGGAACAGGCTCGTAGCGATTTTGGTGAAACCGTCGGGGCCGTACTCGATAGCATCAGTGCCTTTCCCCTGATACCCGCCCCGGTGCGGGCCGTCATTCAGGCCGTGCGCACCACGGTGGTGTCAGTGGCCCGCGCCGTCTGGGATTTCTTCTTCTGAGTATTTAACCCATCCCTGTTACTTCCCTGCCCCTGTCGCCGATGCGACGGGGATCCCTTTTATTTGTTTTCCCGTTATGAGGAGTCTGCTTATGACCCGTCTGGCTTCGCGCTTTGGCGCAGCAAACCTTATCCGTCGCGACCGTCCGTTAACCCGTGAAGAGCTGTTTCGCGTAGTGCCCAGTGTATTCAGTGAGGACAAACACGAGTCCCGTAGTGAGCGTTATACCTATATACCCACCATCTCCCTGCTCGACAGCCTACAGCGAGAAGGCTTCCAGCCATTCTTTGCCTGTCAGACCCGCGTGCGTGACCCGGGTCGTCGTGAACATACAAAGCATATGCTGCGTCTGCGGCGTGAAGGGCAGATTACCGGTAAACAGGTACCAGAAATTATCCTGCTCAACTCCCACGATGGCACCAGTTCGTATCAGATGTTGCCGGGACTATTTCGTGCGGTTTGTCAGAACGGGCTCGTCTGCGGTGAGTCGTTTGGCGAGGTGCGGGTGCCACACAAGGGGGACGTGGTGAGTCAGGTGATTGAAGGCGCGTATGAGGTGCTGGGGATTTTTGACCGGGTGGAGGAGAAACGGGATGCCATGCAGTCGTTGCTGTTGCCACCCCCGGCACAGCAGGCACTGGCAAAAGCCGCCCTCACATACCGCTTTGGTGAAGACCACCAGCCGGTGACTGAATCGCAGATCCTCTCCCCTCGCCGCTGGCAGGATGAGAGCAATGACCTGTGGACCACGTACCAGCGTATTCAGGAGAACCTGATTAAGGGCGGGCTCAGTGGCCGTAATGCCAAAGGAGGACGGTCACATACCCGTGCCGTTCGCGGTATCGACGGGGACGTGAAACTTAACCGGGCACTGTGGGTGATGGCGGAAGCCCTGCTCACGCAACTGCAGTGACCGTTTAATGTTGCTGCTTTGTTAATATCGGACACCACCTGTCCGCATCGCACCGTGCTGACGGTCCTCACTCACCGAGGGAAGGCCTGTAACCCCCGCTGCCTCTGGCTTTTGCAGAAATGAAAAATAGTTTCTGTGGTGTCCATACCCTGTCCGACCCCCTCTTTAAAGTAATCACATCATTTTCAGTCAGTTAACTTTCACGGAGAACGTCTCATGACACAGGCAGAACGCCGCCATGACCGGCTGGCTGTCAGGCTGTCACTGATAATCAGCCGTCTGGTGGCAGGGGAAACGCTGAGTGTGCGTAAGCTTGCCGCTGAGTTTGGTGTGTCGGTGCGCACGCTGCGGCGTGATTTTCGTGAGCGGCTGATGTATCTGGACCTGGAGTATCAGTCCGGATATTGCCGCTTACGCACTGCGGGCAGTGAGACGCAGATGGTGCCCGACGTGCTTATCTTTGCCCACCGCAGCGGGATGGCCGGTCTTTTCCCTGGCTTTGACCGTCGTCTGGTAAACGCACTGCTGATGTGCGATGAGTCTCCCTGCGTAATCGCACCCGCCAGTCCGGCTCCTTCGCCATCAGGCGCATTGTCTTTCTGGCGACTGATTCAGGCCATTACCGGGCGCAGGCGGGTGACTCTGATTGCCGAGGGGCAGCGCTGTGAGCGGCTGGCTCCCTGCCGGTTACTCATCCACCAGCAGGCCTGGTATCTGGTGGCAGAGCACGACGGACATATCGCCGTATTCTCCCTGGATGAGATCCATCTGGTTCAGCCCCTGCAGGAGACTTTCCGGCGTAACGACAGTCTGTGTCGTCTTGTTGAAGACCCGGGCTTTATTCAGTCCTTACCCCATTTTCGCTTTATCCAGCAGTCACTGCTTACGTTTGTTCCGGCCGACAGCCCTCCAGAATAGCGTAAGCGTTGTTATCAACCCGGCAACAGGGAGGAGCCCTATGCCCGTTATTGCCATTATCGCCATTGTTGTCATCGTCATCATTCTGAACAAAACCGGGGTGTCCGACAGTCTCGCGGCCCTGACCCTTGCCACTGTTGCCGCACTGCTGACGGGAGGTGGCGCAGCCGGTGCTGCCAGTGTCGCGCTGACACCGTTCGTCGGCGTGCCGGTGGGTATTTTCGTGGGCATTTATGTCTTTGCCAAAGTGGTTCGTCTGATTTCAGGAAAAAAATAATGAAACGTAAAACACTGCCTCTGCTGGCGCTGGTTGCCACCACTCTGTTTCTCATCGCATGCGATGACAGAAGTGATGACCTGAAGGCCATCAGTAAATTTAAGGACCTCACCCCACCGCGTTTCAGTGATGTGGTCAGCCACCAGGATGATGTCAGCGAAGAATGGTCACAGGTTGACTACTTATCCGGTCCCACCTTGCAGGTTTTACGTACCCGCCAGTCGCCCGATGGCTGCGAGGATGTCAGTTACTACTACCTCGTGGATATGCAGGAAAAAACCGTCCAGCCACTGATGAATGCGCTGTGTATTGCCGATAACATCAAACTGGAATACCAGGAGGTGACGGACCCGTATACCAAAGAAAAATACTTTGAGTACGCCCATGACGGCAAACTGATGGGGCGACTGCTGATACCCTCAAACCCTGACAATCAGGAATAAAACAACGACAAAGGAGACAAGAATGACAATACTTTCACTAAGTCGGTTTATGCTGGCGGGTGTACTGCTCGCGAGCTTTAATGCCTCTGCTATCCCGGGGTTCTGGCAGCAGGGTTACGGTCAGGGCAATACGGAATACAGCGTGACCGAAGCCAGCGGAAAGACGTTTACCATCAACTGCACAGGGAACCCGGACCAGAATGGTTTCTATCAGCATTCAGTCTTTCTTACCCTTGCCGATGACAAGATGGTCAGTTCGCACGATGACGACACTACTATCACCGTAGTGATGGATCACCAGCAGTACATTATTCCGTCCAGCCTGGGCTGGCGTAACGGCGATAACGCCTGGTTTGACTTCATCAGCAATATCTCTGAGGCCGGGCAGTTCGACGTCTACGTCAATGACCACAAAGCAGGGACCTTCACTGCGGACCGGAAGAACGCTGAGAAAGTTCTGTCCACTCTCGGAGACTGCAGCAACGACTGATAGTAGCATCTTCCCCAGCAAATCCACCCCGACAGCTAGCAGGCTGCCGGGGTTTTCTTTTATCAGGAGCCCGAAAATGACCCAATCCGTGTTGCTGCCACCGGGGCCTTTCACCCGGAGACAAGCGCAAGCGGTCACTACCACGTACAGCAATATCACACTCGAAGACGACCAGGGCAGTCACTTCCGTCTGGTGGTTCGTGATACTGAAGGCCGGATGGTCTGGCGGGCATGGAACTTTGAGCCGGATGCCGGTGAAGGTCTTAACCGCTATATCCGCACCTCAGGCATCCGTACAGACACGGCCACCCGCTGATCGCGAAGCATTTACCCGCATTCACCTCCCCGAACACACTTTATATCCCCATACGCCAGCCATCGCCGCTGGCGTTTTTATTGACGGAGACATACCCATGATAACACAGACGCAGCACGACCTCGCACCCGCTAACCAACCCGAATTTGAACTGACCGTCACGCCGGTCCCCGATGAACAGCGTATCGATTTCTGGCCACAGTACTTTGGCGCTATCCCGCAGTGGCTACTCCTGGAGCCGCATATCTTCGCCTGGATGGACCGCTTCTGTGAGGGCTACAGCGGTGGTATCTGGTCGTTCTACACCCTCAGCAATGGCGGCGCATTTATGTCCCCCGAGCCTGACAACGATGAGACATGGCGTCTGTTTAACTGCCTGAACGGTAACGATGCCCAAATGAGTGCAGAAGCAGCAGGTATTGCTGTCTGCCTGATTGCGTATAGCCACCATGCCTGCCGTACAGAATGTGACGCGATGACCGCACACTATTACCGCCTGCGGGAGTATGCCATGCAACATCCAGAGGCTCACGCCATTCTGCGTATTACCGACTGACCGAAGGAGCAACAGATGAAACAGCTTTCCTTTTTACCCGGCGAGATGACGCCACAGGACCGGCGTCTCATTCAGCGGGCGCTCAGGGCTCTGGACCGCCACCTGCATGAGCCCGGCGTAGCCTTCACCTCTACCCACGCCGTACGTGAATGGCTGCGACTGCATATGGCCGCGCTTGAGCGGGAAGAGTTCCGGGTGTTGTATCTGGACAACCAGAATCAGTTGATTGCCCATGAAACGCTCTTCACCGGCACGATTAACCGCACCGAGGTGCATCCCCGGGAGGTGGTCAAACGTGCTCTGCACTTCAACGCGGCGGCGGTGATACTCGCGCATAACCATCCTTCCGGCGAGACGACACCTAGCCAGGCCGACAAAACCCTCACGCAGCGACTGGTTCAGGTGCTTCAGCTGGTGGATATCCGTGTCCCTGACCATCTGATTGTCGGTGGCAGGCAAATCTATTCGTTCGCAGAACACGGTCTGCTTTGAGGTATTACATGAAAATTATCAGTAAACGCAGGGCAATGACGATATACCGCCAGCATCCTGAGTCCCGAATCTTTCGCTACTGCACCGGCAAATACCAGTGGCACGGTAGCGTCTGTCATTACACCGGCAGGGACGTTCCGGATATCGCCGGAGTCCTCGCGGTATACGCCGAACGCCGCCAGGACCGCAATGGGCCCTATACCTGCCTGATGAGCATCACCCTGAACTGACAATAGTGGAGAACTGTAATGAGCAACCCTACCAGGGGCCTGCAGCGGGAGATTACACTGCGCCTGGGAGCCCGTCTGGTGCAGGAAGGCAACCGACTGCATTATCTGGCTGACCGGGCCAGCATCACCGGCAAGTTCAGTGACATCGAATGCCGGAAGCTGGATGAAACATTCCCGCACTTTATCCGCCAGATGGAATCGATGCTGACCACCGGTGAACTCAGCCCCCACCATGCCCACTGCGTTACCCTGTACCACAACGATTTAACCTGCGAAGCCGACACCCTTGGCAGTTGCGGCTACGTATACATCGCCATTTACCCCACTCAGCGTTAATTACCTACACGAGAGCAAACATGAAAACTTTACCTGCAACAACTCAGCGGGCGGTGAAGCCCTGCCTGTCACCCGTGGCTGTCTGGCAAATGTTACTGACACGTCTGCTGGAACAGCACTATGGTCTGACAATAAACGACACGCCATTCTGCAATGAGGCTGTGATTAAGGAACACATCGATGCCGGTATCACCCTAGCCGATGCCGTGAATTTTCTGGTAGAAAAATACGAGCTGGTTCGTATCGACAGGAAGGGATTTAGCTGGCAGGAACAATCTCCTTATCTCCGGGCTGCAGACATTCTGCGAGCGCGGCAGGCAACTGGCTTGTTGCGGCAAAGCCGTAACAACGTAGTACGATGAACATTGCGTACAACCTTCCCGATTTACATTTCTGAACTTCCTCCCTTGTTTACCTATTGCGTAATGCGCCTGCTACTACCCGGCAGGCACGTTATCTTTTTACGGACAAACAATCATGCAACCAGAAGTTGAAGTATTAACCGATCATAATGAGCTAATTTGTTCGAGCTTTATTGAACACATTGCCAACACATTAAATTTAGGAGTGGTGTACAACTAAACCTGCAGCCAAGGATGTATAGTGAGCGAAGCCCTATCAGGCCTTTTTGGTCAGTAGATAAGATTGATCTTCGTTGATAGAATTTACTTACACCAGCTGTTACATTAAGATAATTTTTTGGTGGGAGAATGATAAGATCTTACGTAACAATTTGATTTTAATGGTGCCGATAATAGGAGTCGAACCTACGACCTTCGCATTACGAATGCGCTGCTCTACCAACTGAGCTATATCGGCCCTGAGAGGCCGGTTACGAGTGTAACCACGGGGCAAAAGGTTAGATCTATCCGGGTGATGCGTCAATGCCCTTTTGAATCAAACGGCTATTTTTGCATCACCCGTGATTATTTACGCACGAATCGTATCGTCGCCGAAGCCGATCCACTTGTACGTGGTCAGCGCTTCCAGCCCCATCGGACCGCGGGCGTGCAGTTTCTGCGTGCTGACCGCCACCTCAGCGCCGAGGCCGAACTGGCCGCCGTCGGTGAATCGGGTGGAGGCATTCACATACACCGCAGAGGAATCCACTTCGTTCACGAAGCGATCGGCATTGCGCAGCGTACGCGTCAGGATGGCGTCAGAATGCTGCGTGCCATGCTCACGGATGTGCGCAATCGCGTCGTCAAGATCGCTCACGATTTTCACGTTCAGATCCAGTGACAGGAACTCGTCGTCGTACTGCTCCGCGTTGACGGGAACGACGTTAGCCGGGCCATCCTGCAGCAGCGCGAGCGCACTGGCGTCAGCGTGCAGCGTCACGCCACTCTCGGCCATCTGTTTGCTCAGGGCCGGCAGGAAGGTGTTCGCTATGCCCTGATGCACCAGCAGCGTTTCAACGGTGTTACAGGTGCTAGGACGCTGGGTCTTCGCGTTCACGATAATCTTCAGCGCAGGAGCAATCTCAGCGCTGTCGTCTACCACGATATGACACACGCCAATACCGCCGGTGATCACCGGAATCGTCGACTGCTCGCGGCACAGCTTGTGCAGCCCCGCGCCGCCGCGTGGGATCAGCATGTCGATGTATTTGTCCATGCGCAGCATTTCGTTGACCAGCGCGCGGTCCGGGCTCTCAATTGCCTGCACGGCACCCGCTGGTAAGCCACACTCTTCCAGCGCCTGCTGAATGACTTTCACCGTCGCGGCGTTGGTGCGCCAGGTCTCTTTCCCACCGCGCAGAATAGCGGCGTTGCCGGTTTTCAGGCACAGGGAGGCGACATCCACCGTCACGTTTGGACGGGCTTCATAAATAACGCCGATAACGCCGAGCGGCACGCGACGGCGCTCCAGGCGTAAACCGCTGTCCAGCAGCCCACCGTCAATCACCTGCCCTACCGGGTCGGCCAGATTGCAGACCTGACGAACATCGTCGGCGATGCCTTTCAGGCGGGCCGGGGTCAACGCCAGGCGGTCGAGCATCGCTTCGCTCAGACCGTTGCGACGCGCTTCCAGTAAATCCTGCTCGTTGGCGAGCAAAATCTCCTGGGACTGAGATTCCAGATAATCAGCGATTTTTTCCAGCACGCGGTTTTTCTCGCGGCTGGAAAGGAGCGCCAGTTTATAAGAGGCGGCCTTCGCGGCGGCGCCCATTTGTTCCAGCATGTTCTGGCTCCTTAACGAATAATCATGTCATCGCGATGCACGGCAACCGGGCCATATTCATAGCCCAGAATGGCGTCGATCTGCTGCGAATGGTGACCCGCGATGCGGCGCAGGGCATCACTGTTATAGCGGCTTACGCCATGCGCGATGTCGCGACCTTCCAGGTTACGGATGCGGATCACTTCACCACGGGAGAAGTTGCCTGTCACGCTTTTAATTCCTTTAGGAAGTAATGAACTTCCTCGTTCCAGAATCGCGGCGGTCGCCCCTTCATCAACGACGAGTTCGCCCGCAGGCGGCGCGCCAAATATCCAGCGTTTACGGTTTTCCAGCGGAGATTCCTGGGCGTGGAAGCGGGTGCCAACGGAGATGCCTTCCATCACGTCGCCAATTACGCCAGGGCGGCTGCCCGCGGCAATGATGGTGTCGATACCGGCGCGGCACGCCACGTCGGCGGCCTGCAGCTTGGTCCCCATGCCGCCCGTTCCGAGGCCGGACACGCTGTCACCGGCGATGGCGCGCAGCGCATCGTCGATACCGTGAACGTCGGTAATCAGCTCGGCTTCCGGGTTAGCGCGCGGATCGGCAGTGAACAGCCCCTGCTGATCGGTCAGAAGCAGTAATTTATCGGCGCCAGCCAGAATGGCGGCCAGCGCAGAGAGGTTGTCGTTATCACCCACTTTGATTTCAGCGGTAGCAACGGCATCGTTCTCATTAATGACCGGAACGATATTGTTGTCCAGCAGCGCGCGCAGGGTATCGCGGGCGTTCAGGAAGCGCTCTCTGTCTTCCATATCCGCACGCGTCAGCAGCATCTGCCCGACGTGGATGCCATAGATAGAGAACAGCTGTTCCCAGAGTTGAATGAGTCGGCTTTGTCCCACGGCGGCCAGCAGCTGTTTAGAGGCGATCGTCGCGGGGAGTTCGGGGTAACCCAAGTGTTCACGCCCGGCGGCAATCGCCCCGGAGGTCACAATCACAATACGATGCCCTGCGGCATGTAACTGAGCGCACTGACGTACAAGCTCAACAATGTGGGCGCGATTTAGGCGGCGCGATCCGCCTGTTAACACACTGGTACCGAGTTTTACCACCAGCGTCTGGCTGTCACTCATGATTCTCTGCCGTTCAACGATAAGGGAAAGTAATGTCGAACGAACGTTTTAGCAGGAGTCAGCCCCGTTGCCAACTGCCTTAGCACATCGCGAAACACTTTGTTGCGCGGGATCAGGAAGCGTAGCGGGAGAATTTGACACTTTTATTACCGAAATAATAAATCACAGTTTTTTAAAATTATTCTTAGTTTGTCATAAAAGTTTCATTCCAGAACGATAAAACCCTTCCTGTTTTTTCACGGGACTTAAGCATGAGCTTATCGTCCAGCGAATTTTTTAGCGCGTTTATAAGACAGGATCGAAAATGAAAAAGAGCACTCTGGCATTAATGGTTATGGGCGTAGTGGCTTCTGCATCCGTTCACGCAGCTGAAGTTTATAATAAAGATGGTAATAAGCTGGACGTGTACGGCAAAGTGAAAGCCATGCACTACATCAGCGATGATGCCACCAAAGATGGCGATCAGACTTACGTTCGTTTCGGTTTTAAAGGCGAAACCCAGATTAACGATCAGCTGACGGGCTATGGTCGTTGGGAATCTGAATTTGCGGGTAACAAAGCCGAGAGCGACTCCTCTCAGAAAACCCGTCTGGCGTTCGCGGGCCTGAAGCTGAAAAACTTTGGCTCTCTGGATTACGGTCGTAACCTGGGTGCGCTGTATGACGTCGAAGCATGGACCGACATGTTCCCTGAGTTCGGCGGCGACTCTTCCGCGCAGACCGATAACTTCATGACCAAGCGTGCGACCGGTCTTGCCACCTACCGCAACACCGACTTCTTCGGCGCGGTTGACGGCCTGGACATGACCCTGCAGTACCAGGGTAAAAACGAAAACCGCGATGCCAAGAAGCAGAACGGTGACGGTTTTGGTACCTCTCTGAGCTATGACTTCGGCGGCAGCGATTTCGCCGTCAGCGGTGCTTACACTAACTCTGACCGCACCAACGCGCAGAACCTGCTGGCGCGTGGTCAGGGGCAGAAAGCCGAAGCCTGGGCTACCGGTCTGAAATATGACGCGAACGATATTTATCTGGCAGCGATGTATTCAGAAACCCGTAATATGACGCCAATTTCTGGCGGATTTGCCAATAAAGCACAGAACTTTGAAGTCGTTGCACAATATCAGTTCGACTTCGGTCTGCGTCCTTCCCTGGGTTATGTCCAGTCTAAAGGCAAAGATATCGAAGGTATTGGTGACGAAGACCTGGTGAAATATATTGACGTTGGCGCGACCTATTACTTCAACAAAAATATGTCCGCGTTTGTTGATTATAAAATTAACCAGATTGACGACGATAATAAACTGGGCGTGAGCAGCGATGATATCGTTGCCCTGGGTATGACCTACCAGTTCTAAGATTATCCGAATAAGAAAATCCCGGCAGATAAGCCGGGATTTTTTTTGCCCGGTGGCGCTGCGCTTACCGGGCCTACGGGATAGTGCATTTTGTAGGCCGGGTAAGGCGAAGCCGCCACCCGGCGCTGTGACGCTATCAGGCAGTCAGCTTCACCGCTTCGCTGGAAAAATCATCCGCTGGCTCGAACTTAAGATCCAGGGTGGCAAGCAGTGCGCTCGCTTTGTCGTGAAACTCTTTCAGGGTATATTCCAGGCGATCGATCACTTCCTGATCTTTAATGGTGGTGGCCTGCCAGTTACCGTCTTTATTAAACAAGCCAAACTGGTAGCTATACGTAAAGCGTTTTTCCTCTGCTTCCATTTCCATCCACCAGCCCCAGAATTCACGTTTTTCGGGTGCAGGCTTCACGTTGACGCATACAGCCAGGCAGTCGAAAAAAAAGCGATTCTCTTCACACTGCTCTTCTCGAATATACGGGCCAAGAGCCATGAACTTCTTAATCAATCTACTTTTCGGGTGTCCACTCGGTAACGTCATTGCGATCTCCTTTTGTGAAGCCACTGTTTTACCAAACCAGCGAAATTTAGCAATCTATTAACACAATCTCTGAGCGATCCAGCGCGTAATCTCCTTCAGAGCTTTATCAAAATTCTGATAGACCGGGCTGAACGGCACCTCAAGCAATTTGCCATCCGCAGATGACGACGTGATTAAGCGCGACTCTTCTTCCGGACTGAACGGATCGTTTTTCCAGAACCCCGACAGCATTGGCGTCGGGCAGCGACGTCCCAGCAACCCTTGCGTTTTTAACGAGTAGCGATTGAGCTCAACACGCAGTGCTTCGTCTGATGCATCATGCATGCCAAGACGGCTGGCCAGCACATCAAGGTACATTTCGGGCACGCTCCCCTGGCGTGCGGGATCGCTGAGCAGGGCGTGAACGACCGGTCCAAGGCAGGCGACAGCTTTCAGGCGGGAGGATTCAAGGTAAGCCAGACGCACCGCGACGTTTGCGCCAAAGCGGAAGCCAAATGCCGCCACGCGGGTGTGGTCAACCCACGGAATGTTTTCCAGCGCTTTTAGCGCATGCTGGTGCAGCAGGCTGGAATCCTGAGTCAGTTTCCATTTGGAGGAAAAGCCAATTGAGGGCATATCCAGCGTCAGCATCGCGATCCCTTTTGGTGCGAAGTAGCGCTCATACAGGCTGTAATAGTCAATTTGCAGAGAGTCCAGCCCGCCGCACATCAGCACGGTCGGGAACGGGCCTTCACCTTCGGGCATATGCAGGAACCCGGTAACGGGCGCCCCGCCCGGAACAGCGAACTCAAGCTCGCGCATCTGGCCCGGCAGGCGTTGAGCCGCCTCTTCGTAGGCGCGATTCGCCAGCGCCTGCGCCTGTTCGGCCAGCTCATCGCCTTTCAGATGTGGATACGCGGCAATGGCATAGAGGTTGGCCGCATGCAGCCAGTGTTTGCCGCTGCGCGTGGCATCCTCTTCCTGGCTGGCTTTTTGCTGCCAGAGCATCGCCTGTTTAGACCACTCGTAGATCCAGTTTCCGCCACGGTAGCCCACCACCGTATCATAGAGTTCGCTGTCGGTACGCTCGGCTTCACTCATCACGATACGTGCCTGCACATCAAGGATTTCACGGGGGTCGATACCGCGCCAGATCCACATCAGGCGGTTAATCATGCGATACCAGTGAGGCACGTTTTTACCGTCTAACGCAGACTGGACGGCAGGCTGAGTACCCGGATTGAAGCGACGCACCAGCGTCGACGTTTCAGGGTGTTTGAAACGGGGTTTGAAGAGAGTCTCGGTGAGATTCGCCTGCGTCATTGCATTGCCTCCATGAATACGTCGTATAGAGACTATTGTAACGCGCGCCAGACTAAAAAAAACAACGCCCGGCATCACCGGGCGTTAAATTAATTGCGGAACGTGATTAACGACCCGAGATTGGCGGTACGAAGACCACGCCCATATCCCATGGCTGTTCAATCCAGGTATCCTGCGGAATATCAATCACGTAATCGTCAACCAGCGGGCGGCCAGCAGGCTTCGCGAAGATAGTGACGAAATGTGCTTTCGGATACATTTCACGGATAGCCACCGCGGTACCGCCGGTATCCACCAGGTCATCAATAACGATGAAGCCTTCACCATCGCCTTCCGCGCGTTTCAGCACTTTCAGCTCGCGCTGGTTGTCATGGTCATAGCTGGAGATGCAAACGGTATCGACATGACGAATACCCAGCTCACGTGCCAGCAGCGCCCCCGGTACCAGACCGCCACGGCTGACGGCAATAATGCCTTTCCACTGTTCGGAAGGCATCAGACGCGCAGCCAGTTTGCGTGCGTGAATCTGCAACATGTCCCAGGTGACGACGTATTTTTCGCTCATGTGAAGTGTCCCAGCCTGTTTTTATACGGCTTAAAAAGTGTTCGAGGGGGAAATAGGTTGCGCGAGATTATAGAGATCTGACGCACTAAAAACCAGTGTTTAGCGCCCTCTGCCTGAGTTTTTACATGCTTTATGCTACCAGCCAGCAGAGAAAGTGGTATTCTCAGTTTCATCTCGCAAGCCTGACTTGTGGTAACTATTAACCTGCTAACCCTGTGACCTGCAACCCTGTTTGCAGCGCCTCGACAAGGAGACTTATCGTGTCTGAACTGTCTCAACTATCTCCGCAGCCGCTGTGGGATATTTTTGCCAAAATCTGCTCCATTCCACACCCTTCCTACCATGAAGAACAGCTTGCCGAACATATTATGGGCTGGGCGAAGGAAAAAGGTCTGCATGCGGAACGTGACCAGGTTGGCAACATTCTGATCCGCAAACCCGCCACCGCAGGCATGGAAAACCGTAAACCGGTTGTGCTGCAGGCGCACCTGGACATGGTGCCACAGAAGAACAACGACACCGTTCACGACTTCACCAAAGACCCGATTCAGCCGTACATCGACGGCGACTGGGTGAAAGCGCGCGGCACCACCCTGGGTGCGGATAACGGCATCGGTATGGCCTCTGCGCTGGCCGTGCTGGCTGACGACAGCGTTGAGCACGGTCCACTGGAAGTGCTGCTGACCATGACCGAAGAAGCGGGCATGGACGGGGCGTTCGGTCTGCAGGCGAACTGGCTGCAGGCGGATATCCTGATCAACACCGACTCCGAAGAAGAAGGCGAGATCTACATGGGCTGCGCGGGCGGGATTGATTTCATCTCTACCCTGCCGCTGTCACGCGAAGCGATTCCTGCCGGTTTCCAGACCTTCAAGCTGACGCTGAAAGGGCTGAAAGGCGGCCACTCCGGCGGTGATATTCACCTGGGTCTGGGTAACGCCAACAAGCTGCTGGCACGCTTCCTGGCAGGCCATGCGGCCGAGCTGGATCTGCGTCTGGTAGACTTCAACGGCGGTACCCTGCGCAACGCGATCCCGCGCGAAGCCTTCGCCACCGTAGCGGTTCCAGCGGCTAAAGCAGACGAGCTGAAAAAACTCTCCACCGTGTACCTGGATATCCTGAAAAACGAACTGTCGGCGAAAGAGAAGAACCTGACCGTGGTGCTGGAATCCGTCTCCACGGATAAAGCCGCGCTGACCGTGCAGTCTCGTGACACCTTCGTTCAGCTGCTGAACGCGACGCCAAACGGCGTAATCCGCAACTCTGACGTGGCGAAAGGCGTAGTGGAAACCTCACTGAACGTGGGCGTGGTGACCATGAGCGACGACAGCGCGGAGATCATCTGCCTGATCCGCTCCCTTATCGACAGCGGTAAAGAGTATGTGGTGAGCATGCTGGAATCTCTGGGTACGCTGGCGGGCGCAAAAACCTCCGCCAAAGGCAGCTACCCGGGCTGGCAGCCGGATGCAAGCTCTCCGGTGATGGCACTGGTGCGTGAAACCTACCAGCGTCTGTTCAACAGCACGCCGAATATTCAGGTGATCCACGCGGGTCTGGAATGTGGTCTGTTCAAGAAACCGTATCCGAATATGGACATGGTATCTATCGGGCCAACCATTACCGGTCCGCACTCGCCGGATGAGCAGGTTCATATCGAAAGCGTTGGTCATTACTGGACGCTGCTGACTGAACTGCTGAAGGCGATCCCAGTTAAGTAATACCCTCATCCCAGCCCTCTCCCACAGGGATAGGGTGAAAAACCCAGGCCCGGTAAGCGTAGCGCACCGGGCTTTTTTACAATCCTAATACCAGCTGTCGCTCTAACTGCGGATCCAGCAGCGTGACGTGCAATCCCACCAGCCTCACCCCTCGCCCTCCTCGTCGCTCTTCCCATGCCTTTTTTGCCGTCGCGATAAGATCGTCTTTATTCAGACGCGGCCAGACATGTTCCTGCGTGGTCTGCTGAAAATCGTTGAATTTGAGCTTGATGCCCTGACGGGCAATCAGCAGGTCCGGTTTTAGCTTGCTTAAGCGTCGTTCCAGCTCAGGATAAAGCTGTTCCGTGATAATGGTTTCGCATTCGGACCAGTCATGAATATCTTCAATGAGGGTTCGCTCGACGCCGACGGATTTCCGCAGCCGTTCGCTGTTCACATCGCGATCGTCAATCCCCTGGCTGCGCTCCCACAGCACGCGGCCAAACTTCCCGAAGCGCTTGAGCAGCATGGCGAGGTCGCTTCGCTGCACGTCTTCGCAGGTGCGTAACCCCATGCTTTCCAGCTTTGCGGCGGAGACTTTCCCGACGCCGGGGATTTTGCCAAGCGGCAGCGTTTTTAAAAATGCAGGCACCTCTTCCGGCGTAATGACGTACTGGCCGTTGGGCTTATTTAAATCCGAAGCGATTTTGGCAAGGAATTTAACGGGCGCGACCCCCGCAGACGCCGTCAGATTCAGCTCGTTGAAAATCGTCTGGCGGATCTCCTGCGCCATCAGCGTGGCGGAGCCGTGGCAATGCACACTGTCGGTCACATCGAGATAGGCTTCGTCCAGCGACAGCGGTTCTATCAAAGAGGTATAGCGGGAGAAGATTTCCCGAATATGAAGGGAAGCCTCTTTATAGGCGTCGAACCGCCCGGGCAGAAGCGTGAGATGAGGGCAAAGCTTTAAGGCCATCGCCGTCGGCATGGCGCTACGCACGCCAAATTTGCGCGCAGGGTAGTTGGCGGTGCTGATAACGCCACGCTGAACGCGGCTGCCGGCAATGGCGATGGGAATATCCCGCAGCGCCGGGTTGTCTCGCATCTCCACTGCGGCAAAAAAGCAGTCCATATCAACATGGATTATTTTGCGCATAGTAAGCCCTCACTTATTACTGGATAAGTATACAGTAAACAAATGAGGATTGAGAAGCAGATGTAAGAATGCCGGGTGGCGGCGATGCCTTACCCGGCCTACAAAAACTTAAATAATGCGCTGCTGCTCGCGCGCCATGCGTTTTTTGCGGGCGTCGCACGGTTCCGGGCAGTCGCAGACCTTCTCCATGCCAATGGAGGAAATACCGCCGCAGCTGCCCTGAATGCTTTTCCGCTTAACGATCCAGCCTAAAGACATGCCGAAGATGACAAGTACAAAAACCACAAAGGTTGCCAGAAACGTCAGCATCATCAGCCTCCAAAGTCATCGAGCATGATGTTCTCATCTTCGACGCCGAGATCTTTCAGCATCTTAATCACGGCGGCGTTCATCATCGGCGGACCACACATATAGAACTCGCAGTCCTCGGGCGCCGGGTGCTGCTTGAGGTAGTTTTCATACAGCACGTTGTGGATGAACCCCGTATAGCCCGTCCAGTTATCTTCCGGCTGCGGATCGGAGAGCGCCACGTGGAAGGTAAAGTTCGGGTTTTCACGCGCCAGCTGTTCAAACTCATCATCGTAGAACATCTCACGCAGCGAACGCGCCCCGTACCAGAAGCTGATTTTACGCTTGCTGCCGAGCCGCTTGAGCTGGTCAAAGATGTGCGAGCGCATCGGGGCCATGCCGGCACCGCCGCCGATAAAGACCATTTCCGCGTCGGTATCTTTCGCGAAGAACTCCCCGAACGGACCGGAGATGGTCACCTTATCGCCCGGCTTCAGGGACCAGACGTATGATGACATCACGCCCGGCGGCGCATCCGGCACATTCGGTGGCGGCGTGGCGATACGCACGTTGAGCATGATAATGCCCTTCTCTTCCGGGTAGTTGGCCATCGAGTAGGCGCGCAGCGTCGGCTCTTTCACCTCAGATACAAAGCGGAAGAGATTGAATTTGTCCCAGTCGGTGCGGTACGCCTGCGGAACGTCAAAGTCCGCATACGCCACGGTATGCTCAGGGCACTCAATCTGAATGTATCCTCCGGCGCGGAACGGGACATCTTCCCCTTTCGGCACCCGCAGCTTCAGCTCTTTGATAAAGGTAGCTTTGTTATCATTAGAGATAACTTCACATTCCCATTTTTTGACGCCGAAAATCTCTTCCGGCAGTTCAATCTTCATGTTCTGACGCACTGCGACCTGGCAGGCCAGACGGCAGCCCTCTTTTGCCTCACGCTTTGTGATATGCGACAGCTCGGTGGGCAGAATATCGCCGCCACCCTCTTTTACCGTCACGCGGCACTGCCCGCAGGAGCCGCCGCCGCCGCAGGCCGAGGAGACAAAAATACCGTTACCGGACAGCGTGTTGAGCAGCTTATCTCCCGCAGGGGTGCGGATCTGATTCTGCGGATCGTCGTTAATATCAATCACCACGTCGCCGGAATTCACCAGCTTCGCGCGCGCCGCCAGAATGAGCCCTGACAGCACCAGTACAATCAGCGTGAACATCACCACGCCAAGAATAATTTCCATCTGTTAGCCCTTATAGCTGCACACCGGAGAAGGACATGAAGCCCAGCGCCATCAGCCCGGTGGTGATAAAGGTGATCCCTAAGCCACGCAGGCCTGCAGGCACGTTGGCATATTTCATTTTTTCGCGGATCCCCGCCATGGTGACAATCGCCAGCATCCAGCCGATGCCGGAGCCGAAACCGTACACCACGGATTCACTGAAGTTGTAATCACGCTGAACCATAAACGAGACGCCGCCGAAGATGGCGCAGTTCACCGCGATCAGCGGCAGGAAGATCCCCAGCGCGTTGTACAGCGACGGGAAGTACTTATCGAGGATCATCTCCAGGATTTGCACCAGCGCGGCAATCACGCCAATAAAGGTGATGAAGTTCAGGAAGCTGAGGTCAACCCCTTCCACCAGCGCGCCGTCCCGCAGCACAAAGTTGTAGACCAGATTGTTAATCGGTACAGATAAGCCAAGCACCACGGTGACCGCGATACCCAGCCCAAATGCCGTCGACACTTTTTTGGACACCGCAAGGAACGTACACATGCCGAGGAAAAACGCGAGCGCCATGTTTTCAACAAACACCGCGCGCACAAACAAACTCAGGTAATGAGCCATCGTCGGTTACTCCTTTTCCTGCTGTTCTGGTCTCAACGTACGAATCAGCCAGATCAACAAACCGATAATGAAAAATGCGCTGGGAGCCAGCAGGAACAGGCCGTTTGGCAGATACCATCCACCGTTTTGCACCGTGTCCAGCACCGTGATGCCAAACAGCTTACCGCTGCCAATGAGCTCACGCAGGAAGCCAACGGTCAGCAGGATCACACCGTAGCCGAGGCCGTTACCGATACCGTCCATAAAACTCGCCAGCGGCGGCATTTTCATGGCGTAGGCTTCCGCACGCCCCATCACAATACAGTTGGTGATGATCAGCCCGACAAACACCGAGAGCTGTTTGGAGGTTTCATAGGCGAAGGCGCGCAGCAGCTGATCGACCACGATCACCAGCGAGGCGATGATCGCCATCTGCACGATGATCCTCACGCTGTTGGGAATGTGGTGGCGGATCATCGAGATAAACATGCTCGAAAATGCCGTGACCAGCGTGACCGCCAGCGTCATCACCACCGCCGTTTCCAGCTTGGTCGTCACCGCCAGGGCTGAACAGACGCCCAGCACCTGCAGCGTGATCGGGTTATTGGCCAGCAGTGGGCCAATGAGCACCTTTTTGACTTCTTTCAGTTCACCGGTATCAGCCATTGTTCAGCGCTCCTTCACGTACGTTTTTCAGGAAAGGACCAAAACCCAGCTCGCCCATCCAGAAATCAAAACTGTGCTGCACGCCTTTGGAGGTGAGCGTGGCGCCGGACAGCCCGTCGACGGCGTAGTCGTCACCGGGACGTGCCGCCCCTTTCATCACCTTCAGCGCAGGCAGACCGTTATCGTCGAGCACTTTCTTACCGATAAACTGTGCCCGCCAGTTCGGGTTTTCTACTTCGCCACCCAGCCCCGGCGTTTCGCCCTGGTCGTAATACGTAATGCCTTTTACGGTACGGCCATCCGTATCAAGCGCCACAAAGGCATACATCATTGACCACAGGCCGTTGCCGTAGACAGGAAGCACCACTTCCTGAATGCGTTTTTGGGGGTCACGCACCAGATAAATTTCGGCGAGATTGCTGCGGCGCTTAATCCCGGCGGGATCTTGCGATGCCTCGAGCGTCAGGCTCATCTGCGGATCTTTCAGCGCCAGCGCCTGGTTATACTTCGCCGGATCTTTATCCAGCAGCTGGCCGGTTTTCAAATCCACCAGACGCGGTGAAATACGCTCCGCAAATACCGCCGAGACGTCGTCTGCACTCATCCCTTCCTGCATCAACCCGGCCACGGCCAGTATGTTGCGCTGTTTATCCAGCGCACGTTGCGCCTGCTGCAGGGGTTTTAACCCCACGGCAGAGCCGGCCACGACAATCGAACAGACCAGACAGAGCACCAGCACCACCAGCAGCGTTTTGCTGATACTGTCGTTATTTTTAACTTCAGCCACGCGCCTTCCTCCGCTTAATGTTGGCCCGCACCACCAGGTAATCGAAGAGTGGCGCAAACAGGTTGGCAAACAGAATGGCCAGCATCATTCCTTCCGGGTACGCCGGGTTGACCACGCGGATCAGGACACACATCGCGCCAATGAGCACGCCATAGCTCCATTTACCTTTGTCCGTAAACGAGGCTGAGACGGGGTCGGTTGCCATGAACATCATGCCAAACGCGAAGCCACCCAGTACCAGATGCCAGTACCAGGGCATGGAGAACATTGGGTTGGTGGTCGAACCGATAACGTTGAACATCGTGGCGGTCAGCACCATGCCGATCATCACGCCCGCCACAATTCGCCAGGAGGCCACGCGCCCAAACAGGATGATCGCTCCACCAATCAAAATCATCAGCGTTGAAACTTCACCAATGGAACCCGGAATGTTGCCAATAAAGGCATCAAACCAGGTTACAGGCTGACCCGTCGCGTTGTTCACCAGCGTTTCGCCACCGTGTGCCGCCCACTGTGAAAGCGGCGTCGCGCCGGAAAAACCGTCAGCCGCCGTCCAGACCAGGTCGCCGGAGATTTGCGCCGGATAGGCAAAGAAGAGGAACGCACGCCCCGCCAGCGCCGGGTTAAGGAAGTTCCGCCCGGTGCCGCCGAAGATCTCTTTGGCAATGACCACGCCAAAGCTGATGCCCAGCGCTGCCTGCCAGAGCGGTAGCGTCGGGGGGACAATCAGGGCAAACAGAATAGAGGTCACGAAGAAGCCTTCGTTGATCTCATGTTTACGGATGATGGCAAACAGCACTTCCCAGAAGCCGCCCACGATAAAGACCGTGATGTAAATCGGCAGGAAGAACACCGCCCCCAGCGTCATCATGCTCACCCAGCCCGCGTCTGGCGCAAAGCTCACCCCTAACGACTGGGCCAGGCGGTAGTGCCAGTCAGACTGAAGCACCTGCGTCAGCTGCTGCGCATCGTACATGTGGTGCAGCGCCGGAATGGTCTGCAGACCGACGTTGTACATCCCCCAGAACATCGCCGGGAAGACCGCAAACCACACCAGGATCATCATCCGCTTAAGGTCGATGGCGTCACGGACGTGCGCCGCTCCCTTCGTCACCAGCCCTGGCGTGTAGAAAATGGTCGCCGTGGCTTCATACAGCGGGTAGTACTTTTTGAGCTTCCCTTCGGTAAAGTGCGGCTCAATTTTTTCAAAGAGGTGTTTTAAGCCCATCGGTTATCCTTCCTGCTCAATGCGGGTTAACACCTCGCGCAATACCGGTCCATATTCGTATTTTCCCGGACAGACATAGGTACAGAGCGCCAGATCTTCTTCTTCCAGTTCCAGACAGCCCAGCGCCTGCGCGCTGTCGGTATCGCCAGCGAGCAGATCGCGCAACAGCATGGTCGGCAGAATATCCAGCGGCATGACGCGCTCGTAGTTGCCAATCGGGACCATAGCGCGCTCGCCGCCGTGCGTACTGGTCGAGAAGCTAAACAGCTTATTACGCAGGAAGTGCCCCAGCGTGGTACGGGTGACGGAGTATTTTTCCGCACCGGGCAGCACCCAGCCGAACAGCTCTTTCTCGCGGCCTTCCTGCACAATGCTGACCTGCAAATGGAAACGTCCCAGATAGGCGTGCGCCTGCACGGCATGGCGGCCACTGAGGACCGAACCGGAAATCAGCCGGTTTTCGCCTGCCTTGGTTTCTTCGTTCAGCAGTTCATTGATATCCGCGCCAATCAGCGTCTTCACCAGACGCGGGTTTGCAGCCTGCGGCCCACCGATGGCGATGATGCGTTCCGCGCACAGCTCTCCTGAGGTGAAGAGCGTACCGATGGCGATGACGTCCTGATAATTAAGATGCCAGACCTGTTTCGTCAGGCTCACCGGCTCAAGGAAATGGATGTGCGTCCCGACCAGACCCGCCGGATGCGGGCCAGCAAACTCATTAAACGTGACCTGCCCCTGAGGATGACCGCCAAGCTTGCCGCCACCGGCCTGGCAAACGTGGACTTTTCCCGACGTCAGACGGGTTAAAACGGTAAGCCCGGCATCAAAGGCTTTGCGCTGTGCCAAGATAACCGGCTGCGGATCCACGCTGAGCGGGTTGGTATCCATTGCCGTGACGAAAATCGCGGCCGGTTCCGTGCCGGGAACCGGGGATTTACTGAAGGGACGCGTGCGAAGCGCGGTCCATAAGCCGGACGCCAGAAGCTGAGCCTGAACAGCCTCACGGCTCAGCGACGCGAGGTCTGCGGCATCGTAACGGGCGAATTCACGCTGTTCATCGCCTTCAATGCGGATCACCACCGACTGCAGAACGCGCCGTTCGCCACGGTTGATCGCCACAACGGTGCCGCTCGCGGGGGCTGTAAACATCACGCCGGGATTTTTTTTGTCCTCAAAGAGCGCCTGGCCTTTGATCACGCGATCGCCTTCCTGTACCAACATCGAAGGTCGCATTCCCAGGTAGTCGTCGCCCACAATGGCGACATGACGGACACTTGCGCCTGTCGAAACGTGCTGCGCGGGCACGCCTGCAATCGGCAGATCAAGTCCTTTTTTGATTTTAAACATGTGGTTAGCAGGTTTCCATGAACAACAATCCAGTGGCCGCGAAGTGTAACATTTTCCCCTTCTCGCGGGCAGCGAATCCGCCGTCGCGCGCGCCAAATTGCGAGCTAATGCGCAAAGTTCCTGGAGCCATCGCGATTTTGATGGTTTATAAAGTAAAACTAATTTGTAAACTCACCGCCCGGCTCTTGCGAAAATCTATAGCGGTGCTAATGTGAGCGCTCCTAACAGAATAATCTGATTTCGGGTCTCTTTTGCCGTCCTGGCAAGTTGGTCATGGTTTTATCAAGGAACTAGTAGTATGCGTAAAATCGCATTGTTCATTGCGATGCTTCTGATTCCGTGCATGTCGTTTGCCGGACTGCTCAGCAGTAATAGCTCAACGACGCCGATCAGCAAAGAATATAAACAGCAGTTAATGGGATCGCCGGTTTATATTCAGATCTTCAAGGAAGAACGCACTCTCGATCTGTTTGTAAAAATGGGTGAGACGTATCAGCTGCTTGATAGCTACAAAATCTGTAACTACTCCGGTGGATTAGGGCCAAAACAGCGTCAGGGCGATTTCAAAAGTCCGGAAGGGTTCTACAACGTTCAGCGTAGCCAGCTCAAACCAGACAGCCGTTTCTATAAAGCCATCAATATCGGTTTCCCGAATGCCTATGACCGTGCACACGGTTATGAAGGTAAATACCTGATGATCCACGGTGCCTGCGTGTCTATCGGCTGCTACGCGATGACCGATTCCGGCATTGATGAGATTTTCCAGTTTGTCACCGGCGCGTTGGTCTTTGGTCAGCCAAACGTTCAGGTCAGCATCTATCCGTTCCGCATGACGGATGCCAACATGGCGCGTCACAAGTATTCGTACTACGCGGATTTCTGGAAACAGCTGAAACCCGGCTATGACTACTTCGAGCAGACTCACAAGCCGCCTGTTGTCTCGGTTGTGGATGGCCGTTACGTGGTCAGCAAGCCGCTGAGCCACGAAGTTGTCCATCCACAGCTGGCGTCAAATTACACGGTCCCCGAGACAAAATAGCACCCACTCGCCTGGCATAATCTTTTGCCAGGTTTCGTTGCCCGTCAGCGGCTGCGTTGCAATAACAGTGACCACATCGTTCGGTGTGGTCTCCTTCTGAAAGTCTATCTCCACATCCTGATCGAGCAGCGTTGCCACGCCAAACGGCGCACGGCGGGTGATCCAGAACAAATTCGTCGAGCAGAACGCCATCACATAGCGGCCATCAGAGAGCAGCATGTTGAACACGCCTTTTTCGCGTAGCTCGGTCGCCAGCGTTGCGATGTATTTAAACACGGCAGCCATGTTGCCTGGCGTGCGGGGATAGCGCTCCGTCAGCTTGTGCAGCAGCCAACAAAAGGCTTTTTCACTGTCGGTTTCGCCTACCGGGCGGAAATTGCCCGTCTCCAGCGACTTATAGCCCGTGAGCTGCCCGTTGTGCGCGTAGGTCCAGTTTCGGCCCCACAGTTCCCGGGTAAACGGATGGGTATTTTCCAGCGCTACTTCGCCACGGTTAGCCTGGCGAATATGGGCGATCACCGAGCGGGACTTGATGGGATAGTCCTGCACCAGTTTGGCAATCGGTGAGTTAAAGCTGGGCTGTGGATCTTTGAACGTGCGACACCCTTTGCCTTCGTAGAAGGTGATGCCCCAGCCGTCTTTATGCGGCCCGGTTCCCCCACCGCGCTGAACCAGCCCGGTGAAGCTAAAGCAGATATCGGTTGGCACATTGGCGCTCATCCCGAGCAGTTCGCACATACATCACCTCCACAACAGCGGGGGGCACCGGCGCCCCCCAGCGAAGTCTTACTTAGCCATCTCTTTTTCGATCAGCTGGATCAGGATGTGGATCACTTTGATGTGAATTTCCTGAATGCGGTCAGCATAACCGAAGTGCGGAACGCGAATTTCAACATCCGCCGTACCGTCCATCTTACCGCCATCTTTGCCCGTCAGGGTGATGACTTTCATCCCTTTTTCACGTGCAGCAGTAATCGCTTTGATCACGTTGCCGGAGTTGCCAGAGGTAGAGATCCCCAGCAGCACATCGCCTTCACGGCCTACGGCTTCAACGTAGCGGGAGAAGATGTGGTCGTAACCGAAGTCGTTGCCTACGCAGGAGATGTGGCTCACGTCGGAAATCGCAATCGCCGGGTAGCCAGGACGGTTTTCGCGATAGCGTCCGGTCAGCTCTTCTGCGAAGTGCATCGCGTCACAGTGAGAGCCGCCGTTACCGCAGGAGAGCACTTTGCCACCCGCTTTGAAGCTGTCGGCCAGCAGGACCGCCGCGCGCTGAATAGCGTGAATATTGGCATCATCTTTCAGAAAGTTCGCCAGCGTTTCCGCCGCTTCGTTCAGTTCGTTACGAATAAGATCCTGGTACATGAGGATAATCCTTCAGTATTGATGAAATAACACAGTGGAGTGTACCGGATAGCGGGAAAAGCGAGAAGCTAAAGCCATGCGAAACGTCCGGCGTTTTGCTTTTTCGTGCCGGGTAAAACGCGAACAATGTGAACCAGGTTGTAATTATTTTGTAAACACATTGCTAAAGGAAATAACATCAACTACAACCATATCATCACAAGTGGTCAGACCTCCTACAAGCAAGGGAGCTTTTCTTTATGATGATTTTGAGCATTCTCGCAACCGTTGTTCTGCTCGGTGTGTTGTTCTATCACCGCGTAAGTTTATTCCTGAGCAGCCTGATTCTTCTGGCCTGGACGGCTGCGCTTGGCGTCGCAGGTCTCTGGACTATCTGGCTTTTAGTCCCTCTTGCCATCATCCTTCTGCCGTTTAACTTTGCCCCGATGCGTAAATCAATGATCTCTGCACCGGTGTTCAAAGGCTTCCGCAAGGTGATGCCGCCCATGTCGCGTACTGAAAAAGAAGCGATTGATGCGGGCACCACCTGGTGGGAAGGCGACCTGTTCCAGGGTAATCCGGACTGGAAAAAGCTGCATAACTACCCGCAGCCGCGTCTGACCGCGGAAGAACAGGCGTTTATTGACGGCCCGGTAGAAGAAGCCTGCCGTATGGCGAACGACTTTGCTATCACCCATGAAATGGCCGATCTGCCGCCAGAGCTGTGGGCGTACCTGAAAGAGCATCGCTTCTTCGCGATGATCATTAAAAAAGAGTACGGCGGTCTGGAGTTCTCCGCCTACGCTCAGGCTCGCGTGCTGCAAAAGCTGGCAGGCGTTTCCGGCATCCTGGCGATTACCGTTGGCGTACCTAACTCCTTAGGCCCGGGCGAACTGCTGCAGCATTACGGTACCGAAGAGCAGAAAGATCACTACCTGCCGCGTCTGGCACGCGGTCAGGAAATCCCTTGCTTCGCGCTGACCAGCCCGGAAGCAGGCTCCGATGCGGGCGCGATTCCGGATACCGGCGTGGTCTGCATGGGCGAGTGGCAGGGCGAGCAGGTGCTGGGCATGCGCCTGACCTGGAACAAGCGTTATATCACGCTGGCCCCTATCGCCACCGTGCTGGGTCTGGCCTTTAAGCTCTCTGACCCGGAAAGACTGCTGGGCGGCGAAGAAGATCTGGGCATTACCTGTGCGCTGATCCCAACCTCCACCCCGGGCGTTGAGATTGGTCGTCGTCACTTCCCGCTGAACGTGCCGTTCCAGAACGGTCCAACCCGCGGTCAGGATATCTTTGTGCCGATTGATTACATCATCGGTGGCCCGAAAATGGCCGGTCAGGGCTGGCGTATGCTGGTGGAATGTCTGTCGGTGGGCCGCGGCATTACCCTGCCGTCGAACTCAACCGGCGGTCTAAAGTCGGTGGCGATGGGGATTGGTGCCTACGCGCACATCCGCCGTCAGTTCAAAATCTCCATCGGCAAGATGGAAGGTATCGAAGAGCCGCTGGCGCGTATCGCGGGCAACGCCTACGTAATGGACGCTGCCGCCACGCTGATTACCTACGGCATTATGCTGGGCGAAAAACCGGCCGTACTGTCGGCCATTGTGAAGTACCACTGTACCCACCGCGCGCAGCAGTCAATTATTGACGCGATGGATATCGCGGGCGGTAAAGGCATTATGCTCGGCGAAGGCAACTTCCTGGCGCGCGGCTATCAGGGCGCACCGATTGCCATCACCGTGGAAGGGGCAAACATCCTGACCCGCAGCATGATGATCTTCGGTCAGGGCGCAATTCGCTGCCATCCATACGTGCTGGAAGAGATGGCCGCTGCGCAGAACAACGACGTGGATGCCTTCGATAAGCTGCTGTTCAAGCATATCGGTCACGTGGGCAGCAACAAGGTGCGCAGCTTCTGGCTGGGCCTGACGCGCGGTCTTAGCAGTTCGACGCCAACCGGCGATGCAACCAAACGTTATTATCAGCATCTGAACCGTCTGAGCGCCAACCTGGCCCTGCTGTCTGACGTTTCCATGGCGGTGCTGGGCGGCAGCCTGAAGCGTCGCGAACGTATCTCTGCCCGTCTGGGCGATGTGTTGAGCCAGATCTTCCTGGCCTCTGCGGTCCTGAAACGTTACGACGACGAAGGCCGTCAGGAAGCGGATCTGCCCCTGGTGCACTGGGGCGTGCAGGATGCGTTGTATCAGGCTGAACAGGCGATTGACGATCTGCTGGCAAACTTCCCGAACCGCTTCGTGGCAGGCGCCCTGCGCGTGGTGATTTTCCCGACCGGTCGTCACCATCTGGCACCGTCCGACAGGCTGGACCACAAAGTGGCGAAGATCCTGCAGGTTCCGAGCGCAACCCGTTCCCGCATCGGTCGCGGTCAGTATCTGGCACCGACGCCGCATAACCCGGTGGGTCTGCTGGAAGAAGCGCTGCTTGACGTGATGGCCGCCGATCCGATTCACCAGAAGATCTGTAAACAGCTGGGCAAAAACCTGCCGTTTACCCGTCTGGACGAACTGGCAAAACAGGCGCTCGCCGGTGGCATTATCAATAAAGATGAGGCCGCTCTGCTGGTGAAAGCCGAAGAGAGCCGTCTGCGCAGCATTAACGTGGATGATTTCGAGCCGGACGAGCTGGCGACGCAGCCGGTAAAGCTGCCGGAGAAGCACCGTAAACCTGAAGCGGCATAACGCGTTTCGCTTATACAAACCCCGCCTCGCGCGGGGTTTTTTATTGCCACATTTTCTCGTTATGTCGTGCTACAGTGTCAAAAAGTGGTCGTTTGAGGAGCCTGTATCGTGCCTGGTCTGAAGATTTCTATTTTGCAGCAACCTTTAGTGTGGATGGATGGCCCCGCCAACCTGCGCCACTTCGATCGTCAACTCGAAGACATTACCGGGCGTGATGTGATTGTCCTGCCGGAAATGTTCACTACCGGCTTCGCCATGGAAGCGGCAAAACAGTCAATGCCGCAGGATGAGGTGGTCGCCTGGATGCATGCCAAAGCGCAGCAGACCAACGCGCTGATTGCCGGTAGCGCCGCGCTGCAAACGGAACGCGGCCCGGTGAACCGCTTCCTGCTGGTCGAGCCGGAAGGAAAGGTGCATTTCTACGACAAGCGCCACCTGTTCCGCATGGCGGATGAGCACCATCACTATGAAGCGGGTAACGAACGCGTGGTGTTCGAGTGGCGCGGCTGGCGTATTTTGCCGCTGGTCTGCTACGACCTGCGCTTCCCGGTGTGGTCGCGTAACCGCAACGATTACGACCTGGCGCTATATGTGGCCAACTGGCCTGCACCGCGCTCCCTGCACTGGCAGTCGCTGCTCGTGGCGCGCGCGATTGAGAACCAGGCGTACGTGGTGGGCTGCAACCGCGTGGGGACGGACGGCAACGGGCATCACTATCGCGGCGACAGCCGGGTGGTGAATCCGCAGGGCGAGATCATCGCCACCGCCGAGCCGCATCAGGCGACGCGTATTGATGCGGAGCTGTCCTTGACGGCGCTGAAGGAGTACCGGGAGAAGTTTCCGGCGTGGCAGGATGCGGATCCTTTTAGCATTGAGTGAAAAAAAAGCCGGGTGGCGGCTACGCCTTACCCGGCCTACCAATGTTGCTCGCTTCTTTTAACTCACCAACGCCTGCCCGTCTTTACGGCTTTCCGTCGCGGCCACGTAGTGTCCTTCCGGCAGGCGGTAAATCACCTGCGCACCACCGAAGTTGTAATCCTGAAGCGGATCTTCCACCACGATCTGATGCCCGCGCTCGCGCAGCGCGGCAATCGTGTTGCGATCGAACGTCGATTCAACGATCACCTCCCTGCCCTGCACCACGCGCCAGCGCGGCGCATCGATTGCCGCCTGCGGGTTTTGCCCGTGCAGCATGATGCGCAGCGCCATCTGCATGTGCCCCTGCGCCTGCATCGGGCCGCCCATCACGCCGAAGGACATCAGCGGCTGGCCGTTGCCGTCCATCGCAAAGCCCGGAATGATGGTGTGGAACGGACGCTTGCTCCCCGCCAGCGCGTTCGGGTGATTTGGATCCAGCACAAAGCCACAGCCCCGGTTTTGCAGGCTGATCCCGGTATCCGGCACCACAATGCCTGAACCGAAGCCCATATAGTTGGACTGAATAAACGAGACCATCATCCCGCTGGCGTCCGCGGTGCTGATGTAGACCGTGCCGCTCTGCGTCGGGGAACCGTAGACAAAATCGGACGCGCTGTCGTGGTTGATCAGCGCCGCGCGCGACTTCAGGTAATGGTCGCTCAGCAGCTCTTTCGCCGCGAACGCCATGTGTGCTTCGTCTGCCACGTAGCGGTCGAGATCTGCCAGCGCCAGCTTCATCGCCTCAATGGACAGGTGCAGGGACTGCACGGAATCCGGATGATGCTTCTCAATGCCGCACTGCTCAAGAATGCCGAGCGCAATCAGCGTGGCGATCCCCTGCCCGTTTGGCGGCAGCTCCTGCACCGAGCCGCCCGCAAAGTCGCGTGACAGCAGTTCTACCCAGTCCACGCGGTGGTTGGCCAGATCCTCGGCCGTCAGGTGCGCGCCATGCTCTCTGGCGAAGGCGGCAATTTTCTGCGCCAGCTCACCGCGGTAAAAGGCTTCGCCGTTGGTGCGGGCAATCAGCTCAAGCGAGTTCGCCTGCGCCGGGTTACGGAAGATCTCCCCCACGCGCGGGGCGCGGCCTTCCGGCGCGAAGCAGGCGCTGAAGCCCGGCTGATCTTTCAGCTTGCTATAGCCGCGCTGCCAGAGATGCCCAATCAGCGGGGAGACCGGGAAGCCGTTGCGCGCGTAGTCAATGGCGGGCTGCGCCAGGGTGGTCAACGGCAGCGTTCCGAAGCGTTCCGCCAGGGCGACCCAGCCGGATACCGCCCCCGGCACGGTTACCGCGTCCCAGCCGATTTCGGGCACCGCGGTTTTTCCGGCAAACAGATCCGCGTGCCAGCTTGCAGGCGAACGACCTGAGGCGTTCAGGCCGTGCAGCTTTTCACCGTCCCAGACGATAGCAAAGGCGTCGCTGCCGATCCCGTTGCCGGTCGGCTCGACTACCGTCAGCGCCATCGCGGCGGCAATGGCGGCATCCACGGCATTTCCCCCCAGCTGCAGCATTTTCATTCCCGCCTGCGCCGCCAGCGGCTGAGACGTCGCAACGGCGTTATGGCCCAGCATCGGCGGGCGGCGTGAAGCGTAACCGGACGTAAAATCTAGCGCTTTGGTCATCATGACTCCTTAGTCATGGCGCGGATCGAGCGCATCGCGCAGCCCGTCGCCGAGTAAATTAAAGCCCTGCACGGCAAGGAAAATCGCCACGCCGGGGAAAATGGACATCCACGGGGCCTGCTCAAGAAAACCTTTGGCGGTGTTGAGCATGGAGCCCCAGGACGGATTGGGCGGCTGCTGTCCCAGCCCCAAAAACGACAGGCTGGCTTCAGCGATGATCGCCGAGGCAATCGCCAGCGTGGCCTGCACCAGAATCGGCGACATCACGTTGGGCAGAACGTATTTGATGATGATCCAGCGATCCGGCAGGCCAATTGCCCTCGCGCCGTCGATGTACTCTTCGTTGCGAATGGCGATCACCTGGCCGCGCGTCAGGCGGGCGAAGATCGGCATCGCGGAAAGGCCGATGGCGATCATCGCGTTCGTCAGGCTCGGGCCCAAAAACGCCCCCAGCGCGATCGCCATGATCAGGAACGGGCAGGCCAGCAGCGCCTCGATCACGCGCGAGATGACGCCGTCCCACATCTTCTGGAAGTAACCCGCCACCAGCCCCAGCGGTACGCCGATAACCACGGCAATCACCACAGACATACAGCCCGCCATCAGAGAGGTGCGCGCCCCCCAGATAATGCGGGATAGGATGTCTCGCCCCAGCTCGTCGGTGCCGAACCAGTACATCGCCGACGGCGCTTTGCGCACCGCCAGGAAGTTGGCTTTGACCGGGTCGAACGGGGCGATCCACGGCGCCAGCAGCGCCACCAGCACAAAGAACCCCACCACTGCCGCGCCAATGACCGCGCTTTTATTGGCGAGGAATTTTTTCAATACCCGGTTTTGCGCCCGCGGCAGTGCGGGCGCAACGGTTTGGGTCGTCAGTTCCGCCATCGTTAGCCTCGCATTTTCGGGTTGATAAGGACGTAAAGCACGTCGGCCAGCAAGTTGAGCATCAGGAAGCCGATGGCGACGATCAGCACCACGCCCTGCACCACCGCGTAATCACGGTTAAATACCGAATCGACGATCATCTTGCCGAAGCCCGGAATGGTGAACACCTGCTCGGTCAGCACCGCGCCGCCCAGCAGTTCGCCAAACAGCAGCGTGGTGAGGGTAATCACCGGCACCAGCGCGTTGCGAAAGGCGTGCTTTAAGATCACCGCCTTCGGCAGCAGCCCTTTCGCCCGCGCGGTGCGGATGTAGTCCGCCTTCAGTACCGCAATCATCGAGGCGCGGGTGTGGCGCATCAGCGTTGCCGCCAGGCCCGTTCCGAGCACGGACGCGGGCAGCAGCAGCGTGCGCAGGTTCTGGAGCGGATCTTCACTGAACGGCACGTAGCCGGACGCAGGAAGCCACTGCAGGTTTACCGAAAAGACCAGAATCAACAGGATCCCCAGCCAGAAGTGCGGGATCGAGATCCCCGAGATCGCCACGAAGTTCGCCCCGTGATCGACCCAGCTGTTTTTGTTCACCGCCGCGAGGATCCCCATGCTGATGCCAAACACCAGCGCGATAATCATCGCCAGCAGCGACAGCTCAAGCGTCACCGGTAGCTTGCTGGCAATCAGCTGCGTCACCGGCTCGTGCGTGCGTAAGGAGACGCCCAGATCGCCCTGCAGCGCCCGCGTCAGCCAGTGGAAATACTGCACCGGGATCGGGGCATCGAGGTTCAGCTCCGCACGCAGCTGAGCGATGACCGCCGGGTCGCGCTCCTCGCCTGCCATGGCGATCAGCGGGTCGCCGGGCAGCAGCTTTTGCAGCCCAAACACCATCATGCTCACCAGCAACAGCGTCGGGACGGCCAGCAGCAGACGTTTGCAAATCAGTTCCAGCATGGGCTCTCCTCAGGACGTTTATTTCGCCAGCGTTAAGCCAGCCAGACGCACGATGCCGTCCGGGTACGGCTTAAAGCCCTGCACGCTTTTGTTCAGGCCAAAAATACGCGGCTCGAAGTAGAGGTAGGCAATCGGCATGTCGGTTTGCAGCTGCTTCACCACCTTGTCGTACAGCGGCTGACGCGCGGCCTGGTCGGTACTCTGGCGCGCCTGGGTCAGCCACTCATCGACCTGCGCGTTGCTGTAGCGGCCGTCGTTCAGGGTGCCTTTGCTGTTGATAAAGCCGTAGATGCTGCCGTCCGGATCCGGGCGCCCCGACCAGCCGGAGAAGCTCAGCTGATAGTCCCCGCTCTGCTGGCGGTCCAGCAGCGTGGCGAATTCGGTCATCTGCAGGTTCAGGTTAAAGCCCGCCTCGGCGACCATCGCCTGCAGCACCTGCCCCACCTGCTGTGAGGTGGGGTTGTTCGGCACCAGCAGGTTGACGGTCAGCGGCGCGGTGACGCCTGCCGCTTTGAGCAGGGCTTTGGCTTTATCGACGTCACGCGGCGGGACCGGCAGGTTGACGTGATACGGACTCACCGTGGAAAACGCCTGGTTGGCTGGCGTATACAACCCTTCAAAGACCACCTGATTTAGCGCATCGCGGTCGATGGCCTGAGAAAACGCCTCTCGCACTCGAGCGTCCTTGAACGGATCGTTGGCGGGCACCTTGCCGTTGTTGATGTTGAAAGTGATGCCCTGATAGCCCAGACCGGTCACCTTCGCCAGCGCCAGCTTGCTGTCGGCTTCGACGGTTTTAACATCGCTGGCGGCGATCCCTTCGGTCAGATCGAGATCGCCCGCGCGCAGGTTCGCGAGGCGCACGGAGGCATCCGGGATCGGCAGATAGATAATTTTGTCGAAGTGGTAGGCGTCTTTGTTCCAGTAGTTGTCGAAGCGGGTTAGAACGATGCGGTCCTGGGACACGCGGCTGTCGAATTTATACGGGCCAGAACAGACGGGATGGGCAGCAAAGTCAGGCTTTTTCGCCGCTTCAGGGGCCATCATCGCGCCCGCGCGGTCGGTGAGCTGCATCAGCAGCGCGGCATCGGGGGTCTTCAGGTGCAGCGCAATCTGCATCGGGCCGGTGACCTCGACCGATTCAACGGAGGAGATCTCGCTTTTACGCAGGGAGCCTTTCAGGGTCAGGGCGCGGTCGAGGTTGTATTTTGCCGCAGCGGCATCGAATTTCTCACCGTCGTGGAAGGTGACGCCTTCGCGCAGATTGAGCGTCAGGGTTTTACCGTCGTCACTCCACGCCCAGTCTTTGGCCAGACCGGGAACGACCTTCAGATTTTCATCCACGTCCACCAGCCTGTCGCACAGGGAGGCGAAGACGAAGCGGCCATAGTAGGTGCGCGCCAGATGTGGGTCGAGCATGTCCGGATCTGCCCCCAGGCCAATACGCAGCACGCTTTCAGAATGGGCGGGCAGCGCCGCGCCAAGCAACATAACACTTCCCAGTACGGTCAACAGAGAATTACGCATTGTCATTATCATGAGTTCCTTGAAGGAAGGGATGAGTGGGTGGCCGCGTGTTCAAACAGCGCGCGGCGGCGCAGAAAAGCGGCGGATGGCGGTGCGATCTGAATAACGCTGCGATCGCGGTTGATCTCCTGCCAGCGATGGCAGGCAACCTGACGCCCGCCATCGAGCACCTGATTAATCGGCTCGACCTGGCGGCATTCGTCGGTAACGTACGGGCAGCGGGTGTGGAAACGACAGCCGGACGGCGGGCTGGCAGGGTTCGGTAAGTCCCCCTGCAGCAGCGGCGCGGCGCGTTCAGCGCCCGGCTGCATCTGCGGCGCCGAGGCGATCAGCGCCTGCGTATAAGGATGAAGCGGCGCGTCAAAGATCTCATCCACGGTGGCGAGCTCGACGATTTGCCCGAGGTACATGACCGCCACGCGGTCGCTCATGTGGCGGATCACCGCCAGACCATGGGCGACAATCACCATCGTCAGCCCCAACTGGTGCTTCAGGCTTTCCAGCAAATTGACCACCTGCGCCTGAACGGAGACATCCAGCGCGGATACAGGCTCATCGCCCAGCAGCAGCTTCGGTCCCGAGGCCAGCGCGCGCGCAATGCCAATACGCTGGCGCTGCCCGCCGGAAAACTCGTGCGGGTAGCGCCCGGCCCAGGCGGCGGGCAGGCCTACGGTTTTAAGCAGCTCGGCAACGCGGTACTGACGGTCCGCTTTCTTCATGTTCTGGTGCAGCCACAGCGGCTCGCCGACGATCTGCTCCACCGTCATGCGCGGGTTCAGGGAGGCGAAGGGATCCTGGAAGATGATCTGCAGCTCGCGGCGGAGCTGATTGAGCCGCGCGCCCGAGGCGTGGGTGATCTCTTCCCCCTGATAAAACACGCGCCCTTCGCTGGCGGCCAGCAGGCGCAGCAGCAGGCGGCCAAGCGTGGATTTTCCGGAACCGGACTCGCCGACAATCGCCAGCGTTTCACCCGGCATCACGGCAAGCGACACGCGATCGACTGCCGTCACAAACCGGGCCGGGGTAAAGAGTTTTTTAGGGCCTGGGAACAGCTTGCTGAGGTCCCGTGCTTCAAGAATGGGTGTGGTCATGCGGTCTCTCCCAGGGCGATGTGGTGTTCGAGCGGCACGCGGAAGCAGGCAACCTGATGGCCCGCGCCGAGCGTGGCGAGCGGCGGTTTTTCATCATGGCAGCGCGCCTGCGCAAACGGACAGCGGGTGGCAAAACGACAGCCCTTCGGCATGGATTCCGGCAGAGGTACCGAACCGGGAATGGTGGAAAGCGGGCCTTTACGTGCGCCAAGGGAGGGAATCGACCCCATCAGGCCGATGGTGTACGGGTGCTGCGGATCGGCAAATATCGCCTCAACGCTTCCCTGCTCTACCACCTGTCCGGCATACATCACCGCCACCTGCTGCGCCACTTCGGCCACCACGCCTAAATCGTGGGTGATCATCAGTACCGCCGTGCCGGTCTCTTCTTTGAGGGCGTTGAGCAAGGCGAGGATTTGCGCCTGGATGGTGACGTCAAGCGCGGTGGTCGGTTCGTCGGCAATCAGCAATTTGGGATGGTTAATCAGCGCCATGGCAATCATCACGCGCTGGCGCATGCCGCCGGAAAGCTGATGAGGATAAGCCTTGAGACGCATCTCTGCCGCCGGGATCTGCACTTTTTCGAGGATCTGCAGCGCGACCTTCATCGCCTCTGCGCGCGAGACGTCCTGGTGTCGCATGACCGCTTCACTCAACTGATCGCCCAGCGTAAACGCCGGATTGAGCGAGGTCATCGGCTCCTGGAAAATCATCGCCAGATCGCTGCCGCGCAGATCGGCATATTCCCGCGGCGAGAGCTTGCGCAGATCGTGGCGGCGAAACTGCATCTCCCCGCTGACGATACGTGCGCTGGCGGGCAGTAACCCCATCAGCGCCAGTGAGGTGATACTTTTCCCGCAGCCGGACTCTCCCACCAGCGCCAGCGTTTCGCCCGCCCTGACGGTCAATGAGATACCGTCAAGCACGCTAACCGGCGAGCCCGCGAACGTAACGTTGAGGTTTTGTACTTGCAGTACGGGCGTAGCGTCCTTAAAGGGGATTGTCGTCATGGCGTGAAGTCGTCCTCAAGATGGATCGCCTGAATCAGGGCGGTTTGCAGACTGAGCAGGTGTTCGCGCATGGCGGCCGCAGCTTCATTAGGCTGGCGATGGATAATCGCCGCCATGATCTTGTGGTGGTGGTCGTTATAGCTATCGACACGTTCGGGCGTGCGGGCTAATTCGCGCAGATGCTGCCAGCCCGGTTCACGTCTGACGGCATCAATGGCATCAAACAGGCCGAGCATCAGACGGTTGCCCGCAGCCTCGGCAATCGCCCGGTGAAAGGCGCTATCCCAGAGTTCGTTAAGATCGCGGTCATCCGGGCTGACCTTATCGATGCGTTCCAGCATGCGCTGCATAAGCGCGAGGTTTTCCCTGGTGGCACGCAGTGCCGCAAGCCGGGCCAGGCCGGGTTCAAGCTGAAGACGAGCTTCCATCACTTCCAGCAGGTTGGTTTGCTGCACCAGTCCCTGAAGGGCCAGCGGTTCAACAGGTGCTGACGGGCCGATAAAGGTCCCTTTGCC
Source organism: Enterobacter cloacae complex sp. IR53041 (assembly GCF_049238285.1). Classification (NCBI taxonomy): domain Bacteria; kingdom Pseudomonadati; phylum Pseudomonadota; class Gammaproteobacteria; order Enterobacterales; family Enterobacteriaceae; genus Enterobacter; species Enterobacter cloacae complex sp. IR53041. Next base: position 36,350 of record NZ_JBMKHB010000033.1, read on the forward strand.
CTGCTTACGCCAGATACGCCCTTCTTCTTCCAGCACGTCCAGCGCACGACGGACTTCACGTCGCCCTACGCCGAGAGTGTCCGACAGCTCACGTTCCGTGGGCAGCGGAATGCCTGGTGTTGACTCATGCTGGTTGATTAGCCCGCGCAACTGCTCAAGCGCGGTGCTGGAATTGGCCAGAAACCGTGACGGTTTTTCCATATTGGTTCGCTCGCTTTCATCATTGCTTTATTTTTATTAACGATAAGTTATTGATATGGAATGAAGCTTATCGTGCTAATGATTAAGCAATAACCAAACCAATACGTAATTGGTTCGCTATTTTTTTGGCAAGCGGGAGATAACCAAATGATTCTGCGTGAATTATTTTTACAGAAAGACACATTCTGAATGAGGTCTGAAGAGAGACATGGTGGCAAAATGCACAACAATAGTGCAAATTACGCACTGAAACCGTGCAATTGTTAATTAATTGCACCATTGATATTAACTTTTTGTTAACGATAAGTGAGAGTACGGGATTACAGAACGCTGAAACGACGAAGGCCTGAATCATTTCTGATTCAGGCCTTCTGAATAGTGGCGGAACGGACGGGACTCGAACCCGCGACCCCCTGCGTGACAGGCAGGTATTCTAACCGACTGAACTACCGCTCCACTGTTCCCGTTTGGGGAACGAGGCGCATATTACGGTGCGCCTCCGATCTCGTCAACGCTTTTTCTCGCGTTTTGAATCGTTTGCTGAAAAAATCGCCCAAACGATGATTTTACAGGCATTCCGGCGTTTTTTCAGGCACGCCAGAGACAGCTGCCGCCCTTCTTCTGCACCAGATCAAGACGGGATTCGTGATTAAGCAGCTCTTCATCACTGGCTAAAACAACCCGCAGCCGGCTTGCCTGACGGACGACACGCTGAATACCCGCTTCACCCTGAGTTTGCTGCGACTCATTTTCCATACTGAACTTCATAGACGTCTGCCCACCAGTCATCGTCAGATAGACATCGGCGAGGATCTGGGCATCGAGCAACGCCCCGTGGAGCGTTCGTTTGGTATTATCTATCTCGTAGCGCGAACACAGTGCATCCAGGCTATTACGCTTGCCGGGGAACATTTTCCTCGCCAGCGCCAGACTGTCTGTCACCTTACAGAAGGTATTCGTCTTCGGGATATCACGGTTAAGCTTGCTGAATTCATAATCCATAAAGCCGATATCGAACGAGGCGTTATGGATAACAAGCTCAGCGCCCCTGATGTATTCCAGGAATTCGTCAGCCACGTCCGCAAAAGTCGGCTTATCCAGCAAGAACTCATCGGCAATACCGTGAACGCCGAACGCTTCGGGATCCACCAGCCGATCGGGCTTGAGATAGACGTGGAAGTTGTTCCCCGTAAGACGACGGTTCACCACTTCAACGGCGCCGATCTCAATGATCTTATGCCCTTCGTAGTGCGCGCCGATCTGGTTCATACCGGTGGTTTCGGTATCGAGGACGATCTGGCGAGTAATTGCAGTGCTCATAGCGGTCATTTATGTCAGACTTATCGTTTAACTGAACGTTTCAAATACAGGAAGTCTACCAGAGATGCGTAAACAGGTAGAAATTTTCACCGATGGATCTTGTCTCGGCAACCCGGGTCCCGGCGGCTACGGTGCGATTATGCGTTATCGCCAGCATGAAAAAACTTTTAGCGAAGGCTATTTTCTGACCACCAACAACCGGATGGAGCTCATGGCGGCCATTGTGGCGCTGGAGGCGTTAAAAGAACATTGTGACGTGGTGTTAAGTACCGACAGCCAGTACGTTCGTCAGGGAATTACCCAGTGGATCCATAACTGGAAAAAACGCGGCTGGAAGACTGCCGATAAGAAACCGGTCAAGAACGTCGATCTCTGGAAACGGCTTGATGCCGCCCTGGGCCAGCACCAGATCAAGTGGGAGTGGGTTAAAGGGCACGCCGGTCATCCGGAAAACGAACGCTGTGACGAACTGGCGCGTGCGGCAGCCGCTAACCCTGCGCATGAGGACGCGGGCTATCAGCCTGAATCCTGATCAGGGCTTTCTGTACTGCCGCGTGGCGCCAACGGTCTGGCGGATCGGTGTTTTCGATTTGCTCTGCTTCATGGGATTAAGCGTAAGGGGAATGGTTCGCTTACGCGCGACGATAAACTGCATGCAGCCTAAGGCAGGCAAATGCGTGCTCAACAAGACGCCCCCCTGCCGTGCCCAGGGCAGCACCTGAAAGCCGCCGTAGCAGAGCACTTCGAAGTTAAGCAGTGACAGCCAGTCGAGCTGGCGCATCATGGTGAACATCCGGCTGTTGTAAGGCGGCGTCCGGCGCAGCACCGGTACCAGCTTTCGCAGGCCCATCAGGCTCAGCGGGTTGAATCCGCTCAGCACCAGCCAGCCGTCATCAATCAGCACGCGATCGGCTTCGCGAAGCAGACGGTGCGGATCGCTGCACCAGGGTAACGTATGTGCGAGCAAACACGCATCAACGGATTTTTCCGCAAACGGCAGATGTAACGGGTCTGCTTTCACCTGAACCGGCGATCCGCCGAGAGAGACGTTCACCTGATGCGAGATAGCGCAGCTTTCGGTATTGATTTCCGCGCTGAGATTGCCAATCTTAAGCAGGTGAAAGCCATACATTTTCGCGAGCCAGGGCTTCAGCTGTTGCTCTAACGCCTCGCGATAGTATTCACCCCAGGGCAGTTCCGCCCAACGTTCCGGTGCTGCGACAGTCTGAGGTATCCTTGCCGGTTTCATCAACACACCCGCCACGCTATAAGAGGTAATGTATGAATCTTATCAGTATTTCTGCTTTTGAGGACAATTACATCTGGGTTTTGGTTGACGATGAACGTCGATGCGTCATTGTCGATCCCGGAGAATCCGCCCCCGTACTGCGCGCAATAGAAGAGAACGGCTGGCAGCCGGAAGCCATTCTGTTGACGCATCACCATAACGATCATACGGGCGGTGTACCTGAACTGCGTACCCATTTTCCGCATGTTGTGGTTTACGGACCGTCAGAGGCACAAGATAAGGGTGTCACGCAAGTAGTCGAAGAAGGCGAAAAAATCCTCATACGTGAGTGGGAGTTTTCCGTATTTGCCACACCGGGTCACACTTTGGGACATCTGTGTTTCTACAGTAAGCCTTATCTTTTTTGCGGTGACACGCTGTTCTCAGGGGGCTGCGGAAGGCTGTTTGAAGGCACACCAGCGCAAATGTATCAGTCTTTACAGAAGATTAACGCATTACCCGATGACACCGTTATTTGTTGCGCGCATGAGTATACATTAGGAAATATGAAGTTTGCCGTCAGCCTGTTGCCTGAGGATCGGGCGATTCAGGATTATTATCACAAAGTGAAGGAGTTACGAGCAAAAAACCAAAACACACTCCCCGTAATTCTGAAAAACGAGCGCCAAAATAATTTATTTTTGCGAACAGATGATATTGATTTAATTAGCAAAATTAACCAAGAAACAAATTTGCAACAACCAGAACAGCGATTTGCATGGTTAAGGTCAAAGAAAGATAACTTCAGATAATTGCTGGTTGCCTTTTCAAAAATTCGCCGTTATCATCGCTCGTCTTTTAAGCAACTATTGACACACACATGAAGGCAAAAGCGATATTACTCGCCTCTGTCCTGCTTGTAGGTTGCCAGTCGCAGAACGGCAGCAACGTACAACAGCACGCACAGAGCCTTTCTGCAGCTGGTCAAGGGGAAGCAGGGAAGTTTACAAGTTCGGCGCGCTGGATGGACGATGGGACATCTTTCGCGCAGGAGCAAGACTTGTGGACCTCTATTGGCGACGAGCTAAAGATGGGAATTCCGGAAAACAGCCGGATTCGCGAACAGAAACAGAAGTATTTAAGTAATAAGAGCTATCTCCACGATGTAACGTTACGGGCAGAGCCGTATATGTACTGGATAGCCGGGCAAGTTAAGAAACGTAACATGCCTATGGAGCTGGTACTCCTACCCATAGTGGAGAGCGCTTTTGACCCACACGCGACGTCTGGCGCCAATGCCGCAGGTATTTGGCAGATCATTCCGAGCACCGGGCGAAACTATGGTCTGAAACAGACCCGCAACTATGATGCGCGTCGCGATGTTGTCGCTTCAACGACAGCCGCTCTCGACATGATGCAACGTCTGAACAAGATGTTTGACGGCGACTGGCTGTTAACGGTCGCAGCGTACAATAGCGGCGAAGGTCGTGTACTGAAGGCAATGAAAGCGAATAAAGCACGGGGTAAATCCACCGATTTTTGGTCGCTCTCACTGCCACAGGAAACAAAGATTTACGTACCGAAAATGCTGGCGTTGAGCGATATTCTCAAGAACAGCAAGCGTTACGGTGTACAACTGCCAACACCAGACGAAAGTCGTGCACTGGCGCGTGTTCGCCTCAGCAATCCGGTTGATATTCAACAGGTTGCTGATATGACGGGTATGTCGGTAAGTAAATTGAAAACCTTTAATGCTGGCGTTAAAGGCTCAACGCTGGGGGCGAGTGGCCCGCAGTATGTAATGGTTCCGCAGAAACATGCTGAGCAGTTACGTGAGTCTTTAGCTTCGGGTGAAATCGCCGCCGTTCAGTCAACGCTGATCGCGGATGCATCATCAGTTAACAGCCGCAGCTATAAGGTTCGTTCAGGTGATACGCTTTCGGGCATTGCGTCACGTCTTGGCGTGAATGCGAAAGATCTGCAGCAGTGGAATAACCTGCGCAGTTCAGGCCTGAAAGTGGGTCAAACTCTGACGGTGGGTGCAGGTAGCAGCGCACAGCGTCTCGCCAGCAACAGCGATAGCATTACCTATCGCGTGCGTAAGGGTGATTCGCTGTCCAGTATCGCAAAACGTCACGGCGTGAACATCAAAGATGTGATGCGCTGGAACAACGATACTGACAATCTGAAACCGGGCGACCAGCTAACGCTGTTTGTGAAGAACAGCGCGACGCCAGACTCCTGATAACACGACCGAAAGATAAAAAGGCACCGATTCCCCTCGGTGCCTTTTTTGTTTATCCCGCTTTTTGCGCTTCCGCCATGATGGTATCGCTGGTAAATGAACCATCGTCCTGCAGTTCAAAGTACGCCTTCACCTCTGCCGACGCACTCTCCTGATACAGCCTGATAGCCTGGCTTAATGCTTCCGGGGTGCGCATACGCGCTATCCACGAGCTAAACTCCAGCGGTAAACGGTCTGTGATTAACGAACGCGCGATCAGCCCCGCTTCCGTGATAAGCGATAACCACTCTCCGCTGGCGTAGTTTTGCACATGGGAGGTGTCGCGCAGCGCTTCCACCGTCTGCAGCCAGATATTACGTACCGGATGCCCAGGCGACATGACATCCATAATAATGAAGATGCCACCCGGCTTCAGAACGCGTTTGACTTCGCGTAATGCCTGGCCAACATCATGCCAGTGGTGCGCGGAATAACGGCTGATCACCACCTCAAACGAGGCATCATCAAAAGGTAAGGATTCGGCATAGCCCTGGCGCGTATCGATGTTGCCCAGTCCCTTCGCTTTCGCCGCTTCAGCAACCACCTCCAGCATCTGGCTGGATAAGTCATATGCGGTTACGTGCGCCACCTGTTGCGCAGCCGTGAAGCTGGCATGCCCTGCCCCGCAGCCTAAATCCAGCACGTGCGCCTGCGGGAATGCCGACAGACGTTCACCGAGACGCACCAGATCGCGACCTGAAGCGTGCACGGCGCTGCTCAGATAGGCATTTGCCTGAGAACCAAACTGTTTTTCTACGTTGTCATGATGGGAGTGTGTTGTTGTCATCGTACTGTCCTTTGTGGGTTAAAAATAGAAGGGCAGCACCCGCGCAGGTCTGCCCCACGGCAGACCTGACACACCATTATTTATCAGGTTTGCCGGGACTGAATTCGACGAGTAGAGGGTTATGATCGGAGGCGCGCGTCACCAGCACAGAGGCGTCGTGCACGCTTAAACCACGGTAGAAGACAAAATCGAGAGGACGACCAAAGGCTTTTTTGCGTTGGTCATCGCTAAAACGGACTTCACGCAGCGACATTTCGCGCGCAAAGCGGTACAGCGCATTCATGCGCGGGCGGCTCCAGGCATTGAAATCACCGGCCATAATGATCGGCCCACTATGATGCGCAATCTGATCGCCGATCGGAAGTAACTGCTTACTATATACATCCACGCCCAGGCTGAAGTTTACCGCGTGGATATTCACGACCATCAGCATACGGGTATCCGGCAGTGGATAGACCGTCACCAGTGCCGATTTCGCCAGACGCAGGATAGGCTCGCGTTCGCGCAATGGACAACAATAGACCGGATGTGCTGCTGAAAGCGTCATCACCCCCGAGGGGTGCTGAGGCAGAACAAAGGCCGGTACCTGGTCGGCGGCAAGATAGTGAGTGGTGGCAAACCGGACCAGCTCAGGGGTGGTTTGCGCTTCCTGGAGCAGAACCAGATGGGCATCTTTGCCAAAATTCTTGAGTACCGATAACCACTCCGCACGCTGCTGCTTAAAGATATTCCACACCAGTACGCGGATTTTTTCATCGCTGCTTAACGGTGTGCCGGCGGGTAATGCCTGACTGATGCTCGCAAACGACCCCGGAGGCAAGATCCTCTCCGCGGGCATTCCGGCAACATAACGCATGGCATAGGTATTTTTTCGCACTTTTGGAAACAGCCTCTGTAACATGAACCAGTCCGGAAAACGGACTGGTTCTAATGTTATAGGGACTTTAGGTCACACTTTCAACGCAATTTCTGAGAAACCGCTTTCCAGTTTTGTAAGCCAGCGCTTACTGATGTTACCCCAGCGCAACGCGGGCTGGCTTATCCAGACGTCCGCTCAGGCCAATCAGCAGGAAGGCGATCAGGACAATCACCGCGCCAATCCACGGGGTCTGGGTCAATCCGAAGTGCTCGACGGTTTGTCCGCCAATAATTGAACCCAGCGCAATACCAATATTAAATGCGGCAATGTTCAGCCCCGATGCCACGTCCACCGCATTTGGCGTATAAAGCTCAGCTTTCTGTACAACGTAGACCTGAAGCCCTGGCACATTACCAAAAGCGAAGATCCCCATGACCAGTACCGTGACCAGCGCGGCGTACTGTATCGAGGCGGTGAACTGGAAAATCATCAGCAGAACAACCAGCGCGGCGAAGATGAATTTCAGCGCCGGTACCGCACCATGCTTATCCGCAAGCTTGCCGCCCCAGATATTGCCAATCGCAACGGAAATACCGTACCCCAGCAAGATCCAGCTCACGGCGTTGGGAGAGAAGCCCGCCAGGTCCTGCATCATCGGTGCCAGGAAGGTAAAAGCAGTGAATACGCCACCATAGCCCAGCGCCGTAACCGCGTAGATGATCAGCAAACGCGGATGCGTAAGTACCTTCAGCTGATCGCTCAAGCTAGCGCTGGCCCGGCCTGGAATATTCGACGGCACCAGCAGCAGGCTGGTCACCAGGGCAATGACGCCCAGTAGGGAGACGGCCAGGAACGTTTCACGCCAGCCGAAGTGTTGTCCGATAAACGTGCCCAACGGTACGCCCGTAACGAGTGCAACGGTCAACCCACCGAACATGATCGCAATGGCGGATGCCGCTTTCTCTTTGGGTACCAGGCTGGTTGCAATAGTGGAACCAATCGAGAAGAACACCCCGTGAGCAAGGCCGGTCAACAGCCGAGCGATGACCAGCGTGGTGTAGTCCGGCGCCTGCCAGGCCAGCACGTTGCCGGCGGTGAACAGCACCATCAGTGCAACTAACAGCTGCTTACGCGGAAAGCGTCCGGTCAGGGCCGTCAGGACTGGCGCACCGACAGCAACGCCCAGGGCGTAGATGGACACCAGCAATCCGGCGGAGGGCAGCGAGATCGCAAGCTGGTTAGCAATGGTGGGAACCAGTCCCACGATAACAAATTCGGTCGTGCCAATTGCGAAGGCACTGATCGTCAGGGCAAGTAGCGCCAGTGGCATAAAATACTCCGTATCATCAGGATTAAGATGACAGGCAGTATGCGCCAGTGCTTAAATAACAAAAATGGTCAAAATCTCAATAGAATTTTGCGGGTGGTGCAACAATGAAAGCAACGTCAGAAGAGCTGACAATCTTTGTCGCCGTGGTTGAAAGCGGCAGCTTTAGCCGCGCGGCCGAACAGCTGGGACAGGCTAACTCAGCCATCAGCCGCTCGGTAAAAAAGCTGGAGATGAAGCTTGGGGTGAGTCTGCTCAACCGAACGACGCGGCAGCTGAGCCTGACGGAGGAAGGTGAGCGTTATTTTCGCCGCGTGCAGTCGGTACTGCAGGAGATGGCCGCAGCAGAGACCGAGATTATGGAGACCCGCAGCACGCCGCGTGGGTTACTGCGCATTGATGCAGCCACGCCGGTTGTGCTGCACTTTCTGATGCCGCTAATCAAACCTTTCCGTGAACGCTATCCGGAGATGACGCTCTCTCTGGTCTCGTCCGAGACGTTTATTAACCTCATCGAGCGAAAGGTAGATGTGGCGATCCGGGCCGGAACGCTGACCGATTCAAGCCTGCGGGCCCGCCCGCTGTTTGCCAGCTACCGTAAAATTATCGCGTCGCCACAGTATATTGCTGAACATGGCAAACCGGAGACGGTTGAGGAGTTGAAACAGCATTTGTGCCTGGGCTTCACGGAACCCGTTTCGCTAAATACCTGGCCCGTCGCCTGCCCTGACGGTCAGTTGCATGAGATCACCTGCGGGTTGTCGTCCAACAGCGGGGAGACGCTGAAGCAATTGTGTCTTGAAGGCAACGGTATCGCCTGTTTGTCTGACTATATGATTGATAAGGAGATTGCGCGGGGTGAACTGGTGGAATTGATGGCCGATAAACGCCTGCCAGTGGAAATGCCTTTTAGCGCGGTGTATTACAGCGACAGAGCGGTGAGTACGCGCATTCGTGCCTTTATCGATTTTCTGAGTGAACATATAAAAACAGCTCCCGGAGGAGCTGTGTGAGGGTTCAGGTTACAGAGGGTGGGTCAAACTTAATCCCAGTTTGGCGCTAAGCCTTCCGGGCTGACCAGGCGATCGTTGCACTCCAGGGCTGCGATCGCTTTTTTATCGTCAGCATCCAGATGAAGATCCGTTGCTAACAGGTTGCTCGCCAGGTTTTCACGCTTAGTGGATGATGGGATCACGGCATACCCTTCACCCATTGCCCATGCCAGAATGACCTGCGCAGCCGTCGCATTATGCTTCTCGGCGATACGGATAATTACCTCATCTTTCAGCGCCTTACCGTAGGCCAGCGTCATGTATGAGGTGATGTGGATCCCATGCTGTTTTGCCCAGTCCACCACTTTGCGGTTTTGCAGATATGGAGAGAGCTCAATCTGGTTGGTTGCAATATTTTCTGCGCCAACAGCAGCAATGGCTTTTTCCATCAGCGGGATCGTGAAGTTGGAGATCCCAATTTCGCGGGTTAAGCCCTGCTTTTTCGCTTCCAGCAGCGCCTGCATGAATTCTTCCACAGAGACGGCATCGTTCGGTGATGGCCAGTGGACCAGCGTCAGATCCACGTAGTCAGCACGCAGTTTTTTCAGGCTCTCTTTCAGGCTTGGGATCAGCTTGTCTTTGCTGAGATTCTCAATCCAGATTTTCGTGGTAATAAACAGCTCATTACGCGGTACACCGCTCTCTTCGAGAGCTTGTCCAACGGCAGCTTCGTTTTCATAGATCTGCGCCGTATCAACAGCACGATAGCCCAGTTCGAGTGCGGTTTTAACTGATGCGATAACAATGTCGTCTTTCAGGCGGAAAGTGCCCAGACCAAATGCAGGGAGAGTCATACTGTTCCTCAATCATTATGTTCGTAAACTGAGGACGATTATCGCTGGCAGCGTTATAGAGAAAAAGATCGCAAAATGCAGAGGATTTTTGCTGATTTCGAAATAATTAAACGTCAGATAAGAAAAAAGCCCTGAGCGTTAGCTCAGGGCTTTTAATAAGTGGCGGAACGGACGGGACTCGAACCCGCGACCCCCTGCGTGACAGGCAGGTATTCTAACCGACTGAACTACCGCTCCACCGAAGACT
>NZ_JBMKHB010000034.1:0-46218 GCF_049238285.1 Enterobacter cloacae complex sp. IR53041
AAATTAAAAGGTCTGAGTCCAATTGAATATCGAACCCAGACCTATGTGCCTCGTGTTTAACTGTCCAACTTTTTGGGGTCAGTACAACCCGAGGCCCCTGTATGTCTCAACAACAACAGTATGGCCGCTTACCTGCCGAAAGGCAAGGAGAAGTCAGCTATGAAACTGCCACGAAGTACCCTGCTCTGGTGTGTGTTAATAGTGTGTCTCACACTGCTGATATTCACTTACCTGACACGGAAATCGCTCTGCGAAATCCGTTACAGGGACACGAACAGGGAGGTGGCGGCTTTTATGGCCTACGAATCCGGTAAGTAAGCTACCTGAAGGCGGGGGAAACCCCGCCTTTTCAGGAGCCGAGTTGCTCTGACATGCCTGAAGCGCCTTTATGAAGGGGTTACCGGTTTACCGGTAGCCCCTTTTTCCTCCCCGACGCGACCGCACGCCTGAACTTCCGGGAAGGGCTGTTCCCCTGCGGGGAACGGGGGAAAGGGGACGCGCCTCCGGCGCTGCCCCTCTGCTCCCTCATGATCGCCTATAAACGCAGTAACCCCCCATCGACCACATACTGGCTACCCGTTACATATCCGGCATCGTCCGACAGTAAAAACAGTGCAACGGCAGCGGCTTCTTCTGCAGTACCGGGACGTTTCAGGGGGACGCCAGCGCTAATCTGGGCATCATACTGCGCACGGAAGGGGGCGGGAATAATGTCCAGTAACGGCGTATCGATGGCCCCTGGCACAAGCGCGTTCACCCTGATCCCCCGTGGTGCAAAGGCCGTTGCCCAGCTGCGAACCAGCGCCAGTTGTGCGCCTTTACTGGCAGCGTAAAGTGCTGCCATGGGGGTTCCTTCATAGGCTGCCGTGGAGGCGGTCAGTACCACGGAGGCCCCTTCTTTCAAAAAACGGGAGAGACTGGCGACCTGCAGGACTGCGGCCCGGACATTGTTTGCCATTATCGTATCGAACTGAGTCGCGCTGCAGTGTTCAACGGATGAGAAGGCGAGTTGTCCGGCGTTAAGCCACAGGCCATCCAGCATGCCGAACGATTCAACAGCATCTGCCAGTGCCTGTGCTGCCTCAGGCTCGGCGCCATCGTTCTGAAGAAGTGTGGTGTGACGGGGGAGTTGTGTCCGGAGTTGTTCCAGTTTATGCAGGTTGCGGCCGGTTATCATGACCTCGCCACCTTCTGCTGTAATGCGCTTTGCCCCGGCCAGACCAATACCGCTGCTTGCACCCGTTATCACTATTTTCTTGCCTGAGAACCGTCCCATTGTATCCCTCGCAGAGTGTTTTACGTCCGGTTTACTCACACTAGAACAACGGTTATTGGTTGTAAAACCATAAACCTGAGGGGCAGGGCTATGGACCCCTTCGGCTCCCGGCCAGCTGCGCTGTCCAGTCGTCGAGCCACACTCCGCCAGGGCAGCTGCTTCGCACCCGCCGGGCTCCGCCGAACCCGCAGGCGGGTTCGTGCCTGACGGCTAGTGTCTGATGTCTGAGGTCAAGATCAAGGTCAAGGGCAGCGCTTGCTGCGACCGTTCCGGTCACGCCGCTTTCACCGTGCCGGCGATAAAGCTGCCGGCACTCTAGTGCTTCTCTCCTCTCCTGCGTTCATAACCGGCGTTCTGCTGGTTAACTTTCTCAGCTGCAGCTCTGTGGCCATAACCCGAAAAACGGGCAGGGCGATGGCCCCCTTCGGCTCCTGACCAGCTGCGCTGTTCAGTCGTCGAGCCCCACTCCGCCAGGGCGGCTGCTGACGCACCCGCCGGGCTCCGCCGAACCCGCAAGCGGTTTCGGGCTGACGCTAGGGTCTGATGGCGAAGGTCAAGGTCAAGGGCAGCGCTTGCTGCGACCGTTCCGGTCGCGCCGCTTTCACCGCGCCGGCTGATGCCGTCGCTTTAATGTCGCCACGCCGTTCCGTCGTGTCGGGTGTGTTCATTCTCTTCCCGTGCTTCTGGTGAGCCATCTCCCGTTAAGTCCCCGGGCGGAGGGCTGGTAGTAGCACCGTCGTGTCGTCATCCGAAGGGTGAAATGAACTCCGCCAAAACTTTTTGCGAAGGGTCGCAAAAACTTTTGTCTCCGCCCTTCTCCTGCCGCCCCGCCGTCGCTCCTTTGCCCTTTGCCGCCAGGGAACTCACCGAGAGATGGATTAACCACCAGACAAGAGGAAAAGCAGAATGAACACACAGAACGTCAACGTCAAAACCGCCACCAAAGAATCTTCCGAAAGATGGGGTTCAGACCCGAAAGCGCGTCTGGCCTGTGTTATCGCGGAGCAAAAGTCATATCTGGCTGAGCTTTGCGGCGTGTGCAATCTCCAGCTGAGCCAGCACGATGAGGCTGAGGAAATCCTGCGTCTTCTCAGCCTGATGAGCGACAACATTCACAGGGAAGGTGTGCTGTGCTGGGAACGTTCATATCCGCTGGTTTCGTTTCATGTCGTGCAGCCATGGTTGCAGGCAAAAGATCATGTCATCCGCTTATACGGCATTATCGGGCGTAAGGCGTGGGAGAACGCGCATAAGGACCTTTGCAATAACATTAATCTTGCACAGTCTCTGTTGCGCCTGGAAGCTCGTTAATCAGCATCTCCATGCATAAATTTATGCGCAGCATGTCAGATGCTGCGTAATGTCCGGCAGGCAGGGGGGCATCCTCCTGCCATCGGGCCCGCTAAAAAACGCGCGCCTGCGGCGCCGGAAGGGCAGGCTGCGCTGACGCGCCGCCGGGCCCTTTCCTCCGCAATTTCTCTGTTCTCCGGATCCCTCTCTCCTGTCTGTCCGGTTTCAGCCTGCTGTTTACTGGCTTCCGGCTGTTCTCCCTGCTGTGATGCCTCTTTTTTAACGGCAACACCATTATGGCCCCCTTCGGCTCCCGGCCAGCTGCGCTGTCCAGTCGTCGAGCCCTACTCCGCCAGGGCGGCTGCTGACGCACCCGCCGGGCTCCGCCGAACCCGCAAGCGGTTTCGGGCTGACGCTAGGGTCTGATGGCTAAGGTCAAGGTCAAGGTCAAGGTCAAGGGCAGCGCTTGCTGCGACCGTTCCGGTCGCGCCGCTTTCACCGTGCCGGCGATAAAGCTGCCGGCACTCTGAGGGGCAACGCCGTTTCGCGCCCGCGCGTTCCGTCGTTGCGGCGGGTTCCTGCTCCTTTCCTCTGGTGCCGTTTCACCCATTTGAGTCCATTCGCCGGGGCTGAGACAAGCACAACCCGCCTGGCTGTCCAGGGACGGTAAACCTTTCGCAATAAATTTTTCCCGGCCATTCCGCAGGCTCCATTAGACCGAAAAAAATTTCCCGCTCACCCCGGACATCTGCGCCGGGCCGTGCTCGTTTACGCCCTTGCGGCGAACGGCTCTCAAACGGGTGAAGGTAACAACCAGGGGGCAGGTTCAGCAGGTCCCCGCAAAACGTCAAAACCGCGACCCCGGCAACTCAACGGGTGAAGGTTTTAAAAGGCAAAACAACGGATGAAGGAGAATATAATGCGTTTAGCTTCCCGATTTGGCCGTACCCAGTCCATTCGTCAGGAACGTCCATTAACAAATAACGAATTAATTCAGGTTGTGCCTTCTGTCTTTTCCGAAGAAAAGCACAGTTCACGCAGTGAACGCTATACCTGTATCCCAACTATTACCCTGCTGGATAAGTTACGTGACGAAGGATTTCAGCCCTTTTTCGCCTGCCAGTCAAGAGTGCGAAATGAAGATAAGCGAGGTCATACAAAACATATGGTTCGTTTGCGCAGGGAGGGTGTAAACAAAGGAAAGGAAGTTCCGGAAATCATTCTGCTTAATTCACATGATGGTTCATCGAGCTATCAAATGATCCCGGGCATGTTTCGTTTTGTCTGTACCAATGGCCTGATATGTGGAACATCATTTGGTGAGATCCGGGTACCGCATAAAGGGGATGTCGTCGGACAGGTAATTGAAGGTGCTTATGAAGTCCTGGGTATTTTCGATAAAGTGGCAGAGAGCGTAGATGTAATGAAATCCATTACGCTGACAAAAGAAGAGCAACACCTTTTTGGGCAGGCCGCTCTGACCTATAAGTATGATGACGTGAATAAAGCTCCGGTTAGTGTAGGACAAATTATTCACCCCCGCCGTTTTGAAGATAAATCAGAAGATATCTGGACCACGTATCAACGTGTGCAGGAAAACTTGATTAAAGGTGGTTTGCCCGGTCGTTCACAGAACGGAAAAAAAACGACAACCCGGCCAGTACAGGGCATTGATGGTGATGTCAAACTGAATAAAGCGCTGTGGTTGATTGCCGAACAGTTCCGCACATTCAAGGGATAATACAAAATTCCCCCGGACTGATATGTCCGGGGCCTTCAGTTCAGCGTCAGGGTGTTAATTACAATGTTTGAATTCACAGGCGTCTGCGTCAGTATTACACATATGGAGGAAAAAGATGTCAGGATCCTCCATATACTTTCCTTTAATAACCAGACCATCGAAAGCTATAACGAGTGGATCCATGACACGTCATATGGCGTGATCATCAGGATGTATGATTTTAAGCGCCATCTTCTGGCCCTTAAAAGAGGTGGCGTATCCAGGCTATTGCGCAGGAATCTTATCCGCATGTATCAGGAACGTGGATATCTCATCTATCATTTTGACAGCGATGCGGATCATTACCCCGATATAGACAGTGTGGAATTCTGAAAAGATGAAGCCTTCTCCACGAGAAGGCTTTTTTAGTTCATTGCGGTTTGCTGCGTTTTAGCTGGCAGACGTTTACTCGCTTTTATCGCGGTGTAGTACCGATTAATTTTTTTCGCATACTCATAACGCCTGGCTGCCTGAAGCGGCGTTCTTTTAAACCCTGCGTTATACGCACCTACAGCATCCCATGACACGCCCCATTTTCTGAAAGCCTTTGCCAGATAATACGCCCCGGTGTAGATATTCAGACAGGCATCCGTGAGCAGATGGTCTGATTTTATTCCATATCGTGACAGTTCGTCGAAATGCTGCGAATCAATCTGCATAAGTCCGGAGCCGTAACCTGTTACCGGATTACGACCAATGGCGCCAATTATAAAATGCGATTCCTGCCAGGAAATAGCACGGAGTAGATCTGGATCAATTCTGTAATCTCTTCCCGCCATATCAAAACAATCCGATGCCATGGAGGACAACGATATTGCTGACAGTGCGATGCCCAGTACCCAACCTTTCATGAATTCCCCTCCGGTGCAGTTGCCGGAAATACGTTAACCCATCCGAGAAATATACTCAACAAATGTGCACTCCTCACCACAAAACAGCACACCCCACGCAAAATTAAAATTTTGCAGATTGTTCTTTGGTTTCAGTTGCTTATGGTTAGTTATATTATGCTGTGTTATATATTGTTATATATATGCAAGTCGTCAAAGACTTTTCGGTGAGTTTTGTATGAGTCATATAAAACTCGCCTACAACTCGTCTATTAAAAATCAGTGGGTTAACCAGACTTAAGTCGGGACTTAAGTTGTTGAGTGAGTTGTATTGCAAGTTGCTTGAACTCTAGACTTAAGTTTAGAGTTGTTTTAATTGAATGATCACGATATCGTTGTGGCGAATATTGTTCTTGTCACCATATTAAGAAAGGAGTTCATATGGCTAGGGTTCAGGCATATCCCAGTGATGAGGTAGTCGATAAAATCAATGCCATAGTTGAAAAGAGAAGAGCTGAGGGTGCGAAGGAAAAAGATATTAGTTTTTCCAGTGTGGCCACAATGCTCCTTGAACTTGGTCTTAGGGTTTATGAAGCCCAGATGGAACGGAAGGAGTCCGGATTTAATCAGAAGGAGTTCAATAAAGTATTGCTTGAGAATGTTATGAAAACTCAGTTTACTATTTCGAAAGTACTGGCGATGGACTCTCTTAGCCCACATATAAATGGCGATGATCGTTTTGATTTCAAATCAATGGTTATGAATATACGAGACGATGCCAGAGAGGTTGTGGAAAGATTTTTCCCATCACAGGATGAGGAGGAATAAGATTGTTCCAGTCTCTGTATAGAGACTAATTAACTTTAGTATTTGTGCCTGTCTAAAGTTAATAAAAAAGAATAATGATCTAGGTGCTGGAAGTGACACGGAGAGTCAGGAGTTATAAAATGGAATTAGTGCAGTGATTAAAATTTGTTGAAGCGTTAGCGCCTGGGGTTTGCCCCCCCAGACGCCAACTATCCATAGTGTCCTTTAGTGGAGGCGCCTATGTGTGCGAAGGATCGTAGTCAAAATACGTTTGTCAGTCAAACGGATTCCATTCATTCTTTAGGTGAGATGCTTAACATTTCATCTTCCCTGTCATTTATTCGTAATGCCCGTGGTGAGTTAATTCACACCAGCCCACTTTTTGACAAGGTTTTCTTAACACGTACCGATGTTGACTCATGGTTTTCCTCTCTTCCACTTGAAACAGGTATGGAGTTGGTAAAGTCAGAGATTAATGTTTTATCAGAACGTTCTGCTTGCATTGTTAGAGATGTTCGCATCGATGGCTACGTATGGGATGTTTTTATAGAAAGCCTATCAGTTAATAATGAGTTCTACAGTAAATGGGTCTTTGTCAGGGAAACCTACGATGTTGGATTTATTTCTAACCCTTTTGCTGACGTGGGGAGAAAAATTGAAAAGTATATCTCTAGTTTGTCTTCAGGAAAGGATGATAAATGGAAAATACTCAATTTGTATGCCATAGGTTTAACACATTCAAAAATTTCTGCTATCACTGGCGTATCAGAAAAAACATCAAGAAATGTTGTGAGTGATTTTAATAAAGAATTTGCTTTCGATAGCAGGGATAACCTTATACTCTCGTTATTTTATTCTGTAAGTTATTACAGGCTGGCAATGAATATCATGGATATATTAAAGCCTTGTGTTAATGATTTGTTAAAGTGATAGGGACATTTCCGGTAAGGGAATGTAAAAATAATTTACTCACATTCCCTGGATTATTTGTTTACTTTAGTCGTTCGTAATGTAAAGATTTATTATGTGATATTAATATTTCTATGGGAGGCATGATTGGCAAGAGCGGTTAGGAGTAACTCAAGACCAGCACCAGGGCTTCATGTGCTTCTTCGTCTTGATGAAGATACAAATCGTCTTTTAATAAAAGCAAAAGACAGAAGTTCAAGAAGTAAGACTGCAGAAGCTTACATGCGTCTTAGAGACCATTTAGAGAGGTTTCCAGACTTCTATAATTCTGAAACTGTGGAGGGAAAAAAAGCACAATAAAACTTTCTTAAAATCAATGGACTGTTCTAAACAGGTTATGTCTGATATTTAAATCCATTTTATTCATTGGGTATAAACATGAATACTGTATTAACTGTGCAGGGTAGCTCTGTAGCTGTTGAAAACAAAAAGTCTGTTCTTTCGCGCATCTTTAATAAAAAGAATGTGCTGAAAGCTGCTAAAGGAATTTTGCCGCTTGCCGTTCTGGCTGCTGTATTCCCACAAGCAGCACTGGCCACTACTACCGGTACGGATTTAATGAAGACCGGTGATGGCACTGTAAAAGCAACTTTTGGTTCAGGTTCCAGTGTCGTGAAATGGGTGATTCTGGCTGAGGTTATTGTCGGCGGCATCATGTACATGATGACCAAAAACGTTAAGTTCCTGGCCGGTTTTGCCATCCTGTCGGTATTCGTTACCGTCGGCATGTCTGTTGCTGGATATTAATTTTCCTGCGGCAGATTTTCCCCTGTCTGTCGTTCTCCGGCAGATGTAATACCACTCGTTATTAAAGAAGGATTTTTACATGACTACAGCATTATCCATTCAGAGTGCTGAAATGAGTAAGGGTGTTAAGCCTTCTCTGCGTACCCGTCTCTTCAGCAAGGCCAAAATGCTGAAGGCGGCAAAAGCCGTTCTCCCTGTTGCTGTTCTTGCGGCAGCTTTCCCTGAAGTAGCGATGGCCACCACCACCGGTACCGATCTGATGAAGTCAGGTGACGGTACGGTTAAAGCCACATTTGGTAAAGGGTCAAGTGTCGTCAAGTGGGTGATCCTGGCGGAAGTTATCGTTGGCGGCATCATGTACATGATGACCAAAAACGTTAAGTTCCTGGCTGGCTTCGCCATTCTGTCGGTTTTTGTCACCGTCGGAATGTCGGTCGCTGGTTACTAAGAGGGCGTGAATGATGACCGGGGACGAACTCAAAAAGTACCGTTTCCCGGAAACATTGACGAACCAGTCCCGTTGGTTCGGTCTGTATCTCGATGAACTAATCCCGGCCGTAATCTGTCTCGGCTGGGGTTTCTGGACCAGTAAGTTTTTGTTCGGTCTGGTAGCGGCAATTCTGGTTTTCCTGGGCATCAAAAAACTGAAAAAAGGGCGGGGCAGTGCCTGGTTACGCGATTTGATTTACTGGTATCTGCCTACGTCCCTTCTTAAAGGGATTTTCCATGATGTCCCGGACTCCTGTTTCCGGCAGTGGATTAAATAATAGTACGGAGTAACTAACATGGAACACGGCGCTCGTCTCAGTACCACCCGTGTCATTGGTCTGGGGTTTATCTGTCTCGGTACCGTCACAGTACTGAGCCTGGCCACCAATGTTATTCAGGGCATCAATAACTACCGCCTGCAAAATGAGCAAAAGGTTGCGGTGACGCCCATGTTATATAACGCCCCTTTCGCGGTATCACAGAACCAGTCTGATGCATCCTATCTGGAACAGATGGGCCTGAGTTTTGTTTCATTGCGCCTGAATGTCACCCCTGAAACCGTGGATGCTCAACACGAACAGCTGCTGAAGTATGTGTATCCGGCATCGCAGAACAACCTGAAAATTCAGCTTGCTGAGGATGCAAAACGGATTAAGGACAATAACGTTAATTCCAGTTTTTACTGGACGTTTGTCCGTGCCTACCCGGTAGAAAACCGTGTTGAAATTCGAGGGGAGCTGAAGACCTGGATTGGGGATTCCAGGCCTTATTCAGAAATTAAACATTATGTTATTCAGTTTAACCGTTTAGATGGGATCAGCTGGCTGACACGTTTTGGAGAGGTGACTGATGAAAATCGTTAAACCCCTGTGTGTATCCGCCTGTCTGAGCCTTTGTCTGATGACACCGGCAATGTCTGCCACGGTAAGCGGAACGCTTGCACCCACAGTGGTACCACTGACAAATGGTGGTCAGGCAAACATCGCGGTCAGCAACACGGATCCTAATCTGTTTATGGTTCCGGGCGATCGCATCACCGCCATTAACAGTCTGGATGGCGGTCTGACGAACCAGGAGCAGACAGACAGTGGCGGAGCCATCCTGGCAACCGTCAGTAAAAAACCATTCACTTTCATTGTTGAGACAGAACGCGGACTGAATTTCTCAATTCGTGCCGTTCCGCGCGCGGGGGCAGGCCGGACTATTCAGCTGGTCTCCGAACTGGCCGGTACTCCCGGCCCGGCGAAGTCCTGGGAAGAGTCTTCACCGTATGAAAGCCTCCTGGTATCACTAAATCGTGCCGTTCGTCAGGGTGGAATGCCTGAAGGGTACCAGCCCGTTCCTGTCACGTCGGAAACCTTAACCGTTCCAGCAGGGCTGAGTGCAAAGGCAGAAAAAGTGTGGACAGGGCATCACCTGAAAGTGGTTCGTTATGCCGTGGATAACGTGTCGCTTTCTCCACGTATGGTCAAAGAAAGTGATTTCTGGCAGCCAGGTACGCGCGCCATCATGATCAGCGGGACAGCGGGTCCCCTGTTGAGTGGCGGACGCCTGCAGGTCTGGGTCACCACAGCAGAGGGAGATCGCTGATGGCCAACATTAATAAGCTGGTCAAGAACAAACAGTTTATGTGGCTGGGTGTCATCGCCGTATCTGCTGTCGCCATTATCGGTGGCGGTATGTATCTCTCTGATCTCGAGGTTGGTTCCGATGATGCCGCCCAGACGCAGAACGAACCCGCGCCGGACATGACGGGGGTAGTGGACAGTCGTTTCGATACCAAAGTTCAGCAACATGCGACAACTGAAATGCAGGCGACAGCAGCTGATCTGACAAAGCGTTTTGATGCACTTCAGAACGAAGTGAACCTGTTGAATAAAGGTCGCGGTGAAGATCAGAAGCGTATTGAGCAACTCACTACGGAAAACCAGGCAATGCAGGACCAGTTAAACAAGCTGGGTGTGAAGCCGACCACGACCAGTGGTGAGCCTGTTCCGAAACCACCGATCCCTGCACCGGGACCGGAGGGTGAGCCGCAACCGGCGAATTTCCCGCCGCAACCTGCAGGTGCTGTTCCACCACCCACGTCATTCTATCCGGGTAACGGGACTACACCGGCGCCACAGGTCAGTTATCAACCTGTACCGGCCCCTAACCAGATCCAACGACGTACATTCAGTTATGACAAAGGTAAGAAGGCAAAAACACTGCCGTACATTCCTTCAGGTAGTTTTGCGAAAAGCATTCTGATTGAAGGTGCGGATGCGAATGCCTCTGTCACCGGTAATGAATCTACGGTTCCGATGCAGGTCCGTCTGGTCGGCCGTGTGGAAATGCCTAACAGCAAAACTTATGACCTGACTGGCTGTTTTGTTGGCCTCGAAGCATATGGTGACGTTTCAAGTGAGCGCGCGATTGTCCGTACCCGAAATATCAGCTGCATCAAAGGTGATAAGACTATCGATCAGCCAATTTCAGGCCACGTTTCCTTTATGGGGAAAAACGGTGTGAAAGGTGAAGTCGTGATGCGTAACGGAAAAATCCTCGGCTGGGCGTGGGGAGCTGGTTTTGTTGATGGTATTGGTCAAGGGATGGAACGTGCGGCACAACCTTCTGTTGGAATTGGTGCGACGGCATCCGTTGGAGCCGGTGATGTGCTCAAAATGGGCGTTGGAGGAGGTGCATCTAAAGCAGCGCAGACACTGAGTGAGTATTACATCAAACGTGCAGAACAGTATCACCCTGTCATTCCAATTGGTGCCGGTAATGAGGTGACCGTTGTGTTCCAGGATGGATTCCAGTTGAAAACGATTGAAGAACTGGATGCAGAGAAAAACGGTAAGCAGCAGGAACAAAATCAGGAACAGCAGCCGCAACAACCTCAGCAGGCAGGTGCATCCCTGAACGGCTTCAGTACTGACCAGATGCTGAAACAACTCGGGAAATTAGATCCCCACCAGTTTTCACCTGGTGCCATGTCAGAGGGGAACAACAATGGCTAGGCAGAAAATGGAGAAAAGTAATCCGCTCCCGGAAACGTCTGGTCATACCGTTCCTGTCGGAGATACGGGGGCCGGCAAAACAACCATTATGTCGAAAATGGTATTTGCCTTGTCAGATACAAACCAACTGGAGAAAGTTTATGGTGCCATGAGTTCGGAAGAGAGAGACAGATTTACTCAGGAAATTAAAGCTAACACCCTATTCAGGATGAACCTGAAAAAGAGCTAATAACAGGCGGAGAATATTATGAAGGAATTAATTCTGTTAATTCCTCTGGGCAGCGCATTGCTTTTAACCGGATGCGCAGGAACGGAGACTGATTTTCAATGTAACGCAACAACATCGGATACCTGTATGACGATGGAACAGGCCAATGAAAAAGCTAAGGCGAAAGAGGAACGCAGTGAGGCAAAGCCGGTTGCGGCCGGGTTGCCTCGACTGGCTGACGGTAATTTCAGAACGACGTCAGTAAATTCATACCCGTTGCCGCCACAACCTGATTTAGTACAGGCGAAAGCCCCAGCGGCTGTAGTAGTAAATAAAAGTACCCCGTCATTATTAAATGTCAGGGGGTCGGTAAATAAGCCTAGGTATATACAACCCGTTACACCCCAGGTTATGCGTCCGGTGACAGTATCAACATTTACATCACCTCAAACTGTACCGGGCCAGTATCCGAGACCATTAAGAAAAGGTGAGCAGACAACATCATTATGGATCGCTCCCTATGTGGATTCCGATGATGTATATCATCAACCAACGACAGTGTTATTTGTGGTGACCCCATCAACCTGGGGACAACCTCGTCTTAATTAATTATCAGCGCCATGACTGGCGCTGCTGGAATGCTACTGCTGGATTAAAACGAGTGCCCTCTGCGTTGAAAGGGATGGGCGGTAGCGTGTTTGTGATGTCAGGGATTTCAGTTTATGGTGTTAAATATTGATTTTATAAAGTATCTGTATTTACTGATGAAAGAAGATTCATCGTATGTCATTCTGAGCATTGCCCTTTTTGGGGTGATTCCAGCACTGTTGATGTCAAGCGTATTACGGATTAAAAACAGAACGAAGCGCTTCCTGTCGTTAATCATTATTATGGTGGTTTCATTTGGAACTCTTTCATTGCTCCAACCAGAAAGTAAGTACAAAGCAATATTAATCAATAAGCAAAATACTGAATATACATTACAACACTGCAAAGTATCGGCATTTAACGCGCAGCCAGAAACACCATTTACCAGTGCAAAAGATGCCTGGTCTTGTCCGGATAGCGTAACACGGTATATGGATGTGAAATACAGGGATAATGGCATTCACAGCCTTTCTGATAAAAAGGAGTAACGGTATGCATGCTTACATAAACGGTATGGATGTGTGGTGGATTTTAGTCATTGATCTGGTGATGTTAATTGCAGGGATCATCGGGGTGTTCTTAGCACTTATTCTTCCCGAACATTATCAATTCAGGGGCAAGCTTTTTCTGACAGGCGCGTTCACTGCGATTATTGGCATTGCAATCTGTTTCGTTATGGTGAGGTTAACCTATAGTGCCAGCGAGATCGATGCTGGCCGGCACTGGAAAACAGAGTGCTCACTTATTGAAGCCAATGTGCAGACCGGTTTTTTGAATGACGCCGTCAACAAATTAAGGTGTGAGGGAGTTATTGTTAATGTTCCGGTGTATGCCTATGAGGCCTACACTGAACAGTGGCAGTTATTACAAAAGAAAAAAGGTGGGGAATAAAATGACTTTCCTGAAAAGATACGGCTTTCTAATTTATCCTCTAATGTACTGGTCTGTTTATCTCACTTTGAGGTATCTGCTAACTAAATCTCCAGATCAAAGTACAGAGGAGTTTCATACCACTTTGCGTCGTGAGCTGGTTTTTATTATATGTAGCCTTGGTGTGTATTATTTCTTGTGTGTGTCGGTAACGAGTTATTATGAGGTTCTTCGTCTCGGTATCTTATCAACACTGATTATTCATAGTGCATTGCTCATTATCACGCTTCTGGTATCACTCTGGAACGGAAAGATTGTTATGGGTGAGGTGATATTTGCACAGTTGATGGCGGCAAGAATAATTCTTTTCTTTATGCCGTTTACTTTATTTTATTATCGGGAAAGATAAATATCGAGCATCTTGACTTTCCCCCTCAAAAAAATATGAAAATCTATTTTTGTTCCTCAAGAAGGAGTTAACCTGTGAGTCTGAACCCTATTGAGTCGGTAGCCAAAGCAGTTAATACATTACTCACAGCGCTGAAGCTACCTGATGAATCTGCAAAAGCAAATGATGTTCTGGCCAGTATGGATTTCCCTCAATTCAGTCGCGTTCTGCCATATAAGGATTACGACAGTGAAACAGGGTTGTTTATTAACCAGAAGACAGTCGGTTTTATTCTGGAAGCCAGGCCTCTACCAGGCGCCAATGAACATATTGTAGGTTCGCTTGAGAACCTGCTGAGAACGAAATTACCGCGTAATGTTCCGGTCACCATTAATCTGGTTTCCAGCAAGCTGGTTGGCGATGATATCGAATATGGCCTCCGTGAGTTCAGCTGGAGTGGTCCTCAGGCAGAAAAGTTTAACGCCATTACGCGAGCCTATTATGTGCGTGCAGCAGAGAAGCATTTTGCGCTGCCACCGGGAATGGATTTACCGCTGACGCTCAGAAACTACCGTGTATTTATCTCCTGCAGCATGCCGCGTAAGAAAAATTCGAATGCGCAAATCATCGAGCTTCAGAACCAGGTCAAGATAATCCGGGCCTCACTGCTTGGCGCGCAAATACCGACTAAGGCACTGGATGAGAAGGGCCTTGTGGAAATGGTCAGTGAACTGATTAATCCAAATCCAGGTGAGATGTACCGGAGGCCTAAAAAGCTGGATCCTTACCAGGAGCTGAATTACCAGTGTGTTGATGACAGCTTTGATATGGAAGTGATGGCGAATCATCTCAACATTGGCCTGCTGGACAAAAATGGGGTGGAACGTCATACCCGGGTGCTCAACTATCATCTTGCACGCGACCCGGAAATTGCGTTTTTGTGGACCAGTGCAGACAACTACGCCAACCTGCTGAACCCGGAATTGTCTATTTCCTGTCCCTTTGTCATTACGCTTACCCTGATGGTGGAAGACCAGGTTAAATCACAGAACGAAGCGAACCTGAAGTTTCTCGACCTGGAGAAAAAGAGCAAAACGTCATACGCGAAGTATTTCCCCTCAGTTGAGAAAGAAGTTAAGGAGTGGGGGGATATTCGCCAGCGACTGTCTTCCAATTCCTCTTCACTGGTGTCCTATTTTTTCAACGTTACGGCGTATACCGAAGACGATCCGGAAGCGGCACTGGCCACTGAACAGGAAATACTGAACAGTTTCCGTAAGGGGGGCTTTGAACTCATCGCCGCTCGCTATCAGCAGATGCGTAATTTCCTGTCGATTCTGCCTTTTAAGGCGGGAGAGGGGATATTTAAGGAACTGCAGGCGGCGGGGGTAGTTCGCCGTGCTGAAAGCTTTAATGTGGCAAACCTGATGCCGGTGGTGGCCGACAGTCCACTGGCTCCTTCCGGTCTGCTGGCGCCTACATATCGTAACCAGCTGGCTTTTATCGATCTCTTCTACACCGGCATGAATAACACCAACTTTAACATGGCGGTATGCGGTACTTCCGGTGCGGGGAAAACAGGCCTGATACAGCCGCTTATCCGTAGCGTCATTGATGCCGGTGGTTATTCCTGGGTATTCGATATGGGGGATGGTTACAAATCACTGTGCGAAAACATGGGGGGTGTGTATCTCGATGGCGATACGCTGAAATTTAACCCGTTTGCGAACGTGCTCGATGACAATAACTTCGATGCATCTGCAGAGCGTATCCGTGACCAGCTTTCCGTCATGGCCAGTCCCAATGGGAATCTTGATGAAGTCCATGAAGGCCTGCTGCTTCAGGCGGTCAAAGCGGCCTGGCTGACCAAGCATAACAAAGCCCGAATTGACGATGTGGTGGATTTCCTGCAGGAAGCCAAAGACAGCGAAACCTATGCAGACTCACCGACGATCCGCAGCCGTCTGGACGAAATGATTATTCTGCTCGACCAGTACACGGTTAACGGGATTTACGGCAGCTACTTCAACTCTGATGAACCGTCACTCAATGATGATGCCCGTATGGTTGTGCTGGAGCTGGGGGGGCTGGAGTCCCGGCCATCTCTGCTGGTTGCTGTGATGTTCTCGTTGATTATTTATATCGAGAACCGCATGTACCAGACACCCCGTAACCTGAAAAAACTGAACGTCATTGACGAAGGCTGGCGCCTGCTGGACTTCAAAAATGAGAAGGTCGGCACCTTTATCGAGAAGGGCTACCGTACCGCACGCCGTCACCTGGGTTCGTATATCACTATTACACAGAACATTGTCGATTTTGACTCAGATACGGCTTCCAGTGCTGCACGTGCCGCCTGGGGGAACTCCTCATACAAAATCATCCTTAAACAGTCTGCCAAAGAGTTTGCCAAGTACAACCAGCTTTACCCCGACCAGTTCACGCAGCTGCAGCGCGACATGATTAACCGTTTTGGTTCGGCTAAAGACCAGTGGTTCTCCTCCTTCATGCTGTCGGTGGAGGCGCATTCATCGTGGCACCGGTTGTTTGTCGATCCACTCAGCCGCGCCATGTATTCATCCAGTGGTGCTGACTTTGAGTACATCACACAACGAAAACGCGCCGGGGTGAGTATTCACGATGCCGTGTACGAACTGGCCTGCCGTAACTTCCCGGATGAAATGGCAGACCTGGAGGCCCGGGTGGCCATGAATAATACAAGGAGTGCTGCCTGATGGAAAAAAATATCAGAAATCGTCTGTTTACCCGACGTGCCCTTATCACTGGCGGGCTGATGGTTGCCATTCTTGCCGCCAATGCCGTGGTGACCCGGATCATGATAGCGCACAGCACACCTCGTGTTGTCGCGTTTGATATGAAGAAAACGCTCGATAACTTCATGGACAGTGTCAGCCGTAAGCAACTGACGGAAAGCCAGTCTAAGGCACTGTCGGATCGTTTTAACGATGCGCTGGAAAAAAGTCTGGATGACTGGCAGCAGAAAAACCATGTGCTGATTCTTGTTTCTCCTGCCGTGGTTAATGGGGCGCCTGACGTCACGCTGAGTATTCAGCGTGATATTGCGAAGCGGATGCAGGGAGGCAGGGAATGAAAATGATCCGCGGGGCGCTCTTTGCTGTATGTCTTGTCTCCCCGCTTACCCGGGCAGCTGATCTGGGTACATGGGGCGACCTGTGGCCCATACAGGAACAGGATATGTTATCGCTGATAACCCAGCGCCTTGAAGCGCTGGAGAAGTCCGGGCGATGGGGGCAGGAGATGGAGGCCTTTAAGGAGCGGGTGAAGACCAACAGCCAGCGCCCGGCTCCCGTCGAGGGGATAAAGAAAGCGGATAAATATGAGCAGCGCTGGTTTGATCCCAGCATCAAATTAACTGAAGACCTGAAGGATCAGAACGGTGTGCTGTTCGCCCGGAAAGGGCAGGTGCTTAATCCGCTTAAAACCGTTCCTTTTATGCAGACGCTTTACTTCATTGACGGTGATGATCCGGACCAGTTGGCCTGGATGAAACGCCAGGTACCTGAGACGTTAATCAGCAAGATTATCCTCGTTAAAGGCAGCGTCCCGGATACATCGGCGGCGCTCGACAGCCGGATTTATTTTGACCAGAACGGCGTGCTGAGCCAGCGCTTTGGACTGACGGCAGTACCCGCGCGGATCACCCCGGCCCCCTCGGGAGAACGACTGAACATCGAATACTTTCCACCCACGCGATAAGGATGTTTCTGTGAAACGTATTTTGTTTTTCATGGTGGCCTGCCTGCTATGGAGCCACAGTATGAATGCCGCTGCCGACCCGTCGTGTGAAGGACGATTTGTAAATCCCATTACAGATGTCTGCTGGCGTTGCATTTTCCCCTTATCGCTGGGGAGTGTGCAGGTGGGGAAAGGAGATCAGCCGGACACGCCTAATCCCGGCAGCCCGATACAGTATTGCCCGGCCCCACCCCCAATCTTTGTACGCATTGGTCTGGCTATCGGTTACTGGGAACCGATGGCCATGACCGACGTCAGCCGATCACCTGGCTGCATGGTGAATCTGGGGGGATTCAGTATCAATCTCGGTAAAACAGGGATGGGGACGGCCAAAAAGGACGACAAACAGGTCAACGGGGCGTTCTATCACGTGCACTGGTACAAATACCCACTGACGTACTGGCTGAACATCATCACATCAGCAGGTTGCCTGGAAGGCGGAGATATGGACATCGCCTATCTCTCTGAGATTGACCCGACCTGGGTGGACAGCAGTCTGACCACGATCCTGAATCCGGAAGCCGTACTGTTTGCCAACCCGATCGCTCAGGGGGCCTGTGCGGCCGATGCCATTGCCAGTGCTTTCCACTTACCACTTGACCCGTTGTTCTGGTGTGCCGGCTCGCAGGGCTCCATGTATCCCTTCAGTGGATGGGCCAGTAACGAATCCAGCCCGCTGCAATCCTCGGTTCTGCTCAGTGAGCGTATGGCCTACAAGCTTCACCGACAGGGCCAGATTATGGAAACGGTCGGCGCCGATACCGCAGTCTGTTACGAATATCCGTCGCCGATTATCCCTAAAGAGCGCTGGCGCTATCAGATGGTGAATATGTATCCGGACAGCGGGCAGTGCCATCCCCTCGGGCGCAGTGTGATGCGCTGGGAGGCCGGTCGCAACCCGCCTAATACCCGGAAGAATTTTGGTTACCTCATGTGGCGCAAACGTAACTGTGTTTTCCTCTGAAAGGAGTCTTCTGTGACACAACTGAATATTTTTATCCTCACGCTTTTACTCACCGGTACCGCTGTGGCAGCTGGCAGTCCGGGGAGCCCGACAACGGCTGACCGGGAGTGGCTGAAGCACCAGGAAGACTTCAGCGAGCAGTTACGCCAGCACCCGGACAAGCAGCTGCAGCAGGAACTGGAAGCGCAGATTAACCGTAACCCCCTGGCGAAAGCCGATCGCCAGTACATCGATAATCTGGCCAGCCAGCAAAGGGCGTCAGCACAGGGAAAACCCTCTGAAGGTGCGCTGTACTTCGTGTCGTTTTCTGTGCCGGAGGAAGGTCTGAAACGCATGCTGCATGAAACCCGCCAGTATGGCATTCCGGCCACGTTGCGCGGACTGGTCAATAACGACATGAAGGCAACCACCGATGCGGTGATGCGGCTGGTTAAGGATGGAGTTACAGACGGCGTCCAGATCGACCCGACGCTTTACTCACAATACAACATTCGCAGCGTGCCCGCCCTCGTGGTGCGCTGCAAAGCAGGGTTTGATGTGGTTCGGGGCAATATCCGGCTGAAACAGGCGCTGGAAAAGGTGGCGGAGAAAGGGGACTGTGCGGATATCGCCCGTCATATGCTGGGAGGTAACCAATGAGAACACTTCCGGCCATTCTCTTTGTTCATGCCCTGGTTCTGGGGACGTTTATCTGGTTTGCAGGACCAGCCTGCGCGGACAGTAACACGGATTACAGGGCAGGTTCTGACTTTGCAAAACAGGTACAGGGGGGCGGTCTTGATGCCCTGAAAAACTTCAACGGCGAGCAGAATCTGCCGGGGTATACGAAAGATCCCGAGCAAAAGAAATACTACGGTGGCGTGACAGCCGGTGGCGACAGCTCACTGAAAAATGACTCTGCTTCCCAGTGGGCCGGGAGTGAAGTCGGACAAAGTATTACCGAGTCATTTACCAACCGTCCTCCGGACAGCATCTCTCCGGACGCCCCGTTTATCCAGAACGCCAAAGATATTGAATCACGATCCGACACTATCATCGGCAATACCGGACAGGAGTGTAAGGCGGAAATCGTTAACCGGAGTGAATTTAAAAACTACACCTGTGAACGTGACCTGCAGGTTGAGCAGTACTGTACACGAACAGCCACGATAACCGGACACTATGAGGAAACCACGGTTATCAAAACGTATACCGTGCCGAATAACCAGTTCAGCTACAGCTATGACGGTAACAAAAGTGTGATGCTGACATTCCGCGCTCCGGCCACGGGAACGGTCCTGAGTGCATCAGCAGCGCTGCATTTTAATGACAAAAATATGTACTACCGCATGACCTGGTGGGGAGTAAATGAAGACTCCGTTGCCAAGAGGGACAACAGCTGGTCCCTTCCTGGGGCGACTGGCGCCTATCTGACCGAGGGCGGCTCTTCTCCGCAGGGCGTCATCCTCAACAAGAACTGCCTTAGCGGTAAGCAGAGTCGTTGCCGGGAATATGCCCGCAAGACACAAAACTGGTTACAGGGCGGTTCAGAGGCCTGGATGAGTGTCACGCTGACCATGCGTGTGACGGAAAAAAAATGGGTTCCGGACGTGAAATGGGTCGAGTTCTGTCCATTCAGTAAAGACGAAGGCAAGCAGACCACGACGGAATGCATTGAGCCAGGCGGAAACCGGACGGTTAACCAGGATGGTAATGTTTACCAGGTCTACCAGGCCTGCTGGAAATACCGTGATACGTATATTACCCAACCTTCTGATTACGGTTCATGCCAGACACTGATGGACAACCATAATTGTACGCTGGCATCCCGGCAATGCGCATTCACTTCTGATGACGGAACCTGTCTTCATGAATATGCCACGTACTCCTGCGAAACCAGAACCACCGGTAAACAGATGATTTGTGGCGGGGACGTGTTCTGTCTCGATGGTGAATGCGATAAAGCGGCCAGCGGCAAAAACAATGATTTTGGTCAGGCAGTGGCGGAGCTCGCCGCCCTGGCGGCGGCAGGGAAGGACGTTGCGGCACTGAACGGGGTGGATGTCAGGGCGTTCACCGGGAAAGCGAAATACTGTAAAAAATTTGCAGCAGGCTTCAGTAACTGCTGCAAAGACAGCGGCTGGGGCCAGGATGTGGGGCTGGCGCGCTGCAGCAGTGACGAAAAAGCCCTCGCTAAAGCCAAGAAAGATAAGCTGACCGTCAGTGTGGGGGAATTCTGCTCTAAAAAGGTGCTGGGTGTTTGCCTGGAGAAAAAAAGAAGCTACTGCCAGTTCGACTCAAAACTGGCGCAGATTGTTCAGCAACAGGGCCGGAATGGCCAGCTGCATATCAGTTTTGGTGGCGCCAGCAGTCCGAATTGCCGCGGTATCACGGTTGATGAACTCCAGCGTATTAATTTCGACTCACTCGATTTCACTAATTTCATGGAAGACCTGATGAAGAATCAAAAAATTCCGGATAACGATGCGCTCACCAATAAAACCAAAGAGCGTATAAAAGAAATTATGAGTCAGCAATCCTCGAAATAATCAGGGGGTAAAATGAAAGTTATATTCTCTTCAGGCTGTGTTACGGATTTCCTGATTAGATTATGCCTCACTGTTATTGTCTCATCACCGGTAATTATATGGTCATGGGATACGGTAAAACAAACCACGGGCAGTGATATTATCACTGCTGTGTTTTTCATCACTATCCTCGGTGGGTTCTGGTTTCTTCTGTACGGCTTTTTATCTTCACTGATAGACCTGCTGAAACCCGCTGGCGAAAACAGAACAAAAAGAAAAGAGAGGGGGGAATGAAAGAGGAAAACCCTAAATGGCCGGTTATCGCGATCGTTGCTGTGTTTATCTTATTTATGACGGGTATGATGTGTTACGGACTCATCCGGGATAAGCGAGAGGTACTTTTTCATATTACCAATCAGTTTTATGGTGTTAATTGTGAAAAAAGTTCAAGTATCGCCTGGGTAATAAAAAATGACTATCGTCAGGATTTAACGTTTCATGATTATGCGGTGTTCTGCAATGACACTGGTTTTTCAGGGAAGCAAATTAACACAGGTCACGAAATTCAGATAAATAAAGGCGTTATCTATAACGCTTTGTCCGGTAATAAACATCAGAAATAAAGATGAAGGTGTCCCATGAAAATGAAACGGCTCGTACTGCTGCCCGTTGTGCTGGGTTGCGCCGTTATGTCTGCCTGGGGGAAGGATGCGGGATGGCAGTGGTATAACGAACCACTGAAAACAACCGACCCGGATCCACAGCCGAACCCGCAGCCACCCCAGCAAATGGATATTCTGCAGAAGCAGGCAGCTCTGCAGCAGGCAACGAAAAAAGCATTAGCCGAAGCCATTATGTATCCATCGGTACCGGCTTTTGTGAAATATTTCCGCCTCCAGAATTACTGGACGCAGCAGGCAGGCTTATTTTCGATGAGCGCCAAGAAAGCGTTTCTTGAACATCCGGAGCTCGATTACAACCTACAGTTCAGCCACTACAACGGCACGGTTAAAAACCAGCTCGCGGCCGATTACGCGGAACAGCGTAAAGCCATATCGGCCATTGCTCAGCATTTCGGTGTGATGTTCTTTTACCGCGGCCGGGAGCCAATTGACGGGCAACTGGTTCAGGTGCTGAGTAACTTCCGTGAGACCTACGGGTTGAGTGTTATCTCCGTCTCTGTTGATGGCGTGGTTAACCCGTTACTACCGGACTCACGCGTGGACCAGGGACAGGCAGAACGGCTCGGCGTGAAGTATTTTCCGGCCATGATGCTGGTTGACCCGAAAAGCGGACAGGTTAAACCGCTCAGTTACGGCTTCATCAGCCAGGACGATCTGGCGAAGCAGTTTCTCTATGTTTCCAACGACTTTAAACCCAATTTTTAAGGAGAGCGTGATGCGTAAATTTCGCATGCCAGATCTGGATATCACGGGAACATGGGTGGTGGCCGTCGGCGTGTTTTTCCATCTCATTGCCCGTCTGGTGCGTAAACAACCGGAGATGGCTGTTGAGATGGGAGAAGGACTGGGTATAGCCATGATGATTTTCGGTGGTTACCGCATCATTAATGCCCTGATTGCGCAGGCTGAGAAAGAGGAAAAGGACCGTGAAAATCATCCTGAACATTAATCACCGCGCGCGGCCGGTAATGCTTTTCTTCGTCCTGCTGCTGTCAACATTTGCTCAGGCCGGCACGCTTGATGAGGTGAAATCGTTGTACAACCCGAAAGGTCTGACCGGAGAGTCGGCAGATCAGGCGCCAGTGGTAACCGCCACACCACCCCGGACCGGAGCGGCTCCTGTCTGGTACCGCCTCAGTAACGGTCGTCAGGTGAATCTGGCGGAGTGGAAGGTGGTGCTGTTTATGCAGGGGCACTGTCCGTACTGTCATCAATTTGATCCGGTACTCAAAACGCTGTCAACGCAGCATGGGTTTTCGGTCTTTCCTTACACGCTGGATGGTCAGGGCGATCAGGCATTCCCGGAGGCGCTACCCGCTCCACCTGAAGTGATGAAGACCTTTTTCCCTAACATTCCGGTCGCCACGCCAACCACGTTTCTTGTCAACGTGAACACGCTCGATGCTTTCCCGATATTGCAGGGCGCAACGGATGCTCAGGGCTTTATGGCCCGGCTCGATACCTTATTTCAGATGATGGAGACACCGAAAAATGGACAAGGTTAAGTCGGTAACATTGCTCAGCGGCCTGTTGCTCGGGTTGTCCTTCTCGGCAGCCGCAGACGTCAACGGCGACATGAACAACTTTTTCAATAAGCTCGGGTTTGCCTCAAATACGTCTCAGCCGCAGGTATGGCAGGGGCAGGCCGCGGGCTACGCTTCGGGCGGTTCTCTGTATGCCAGAACACAGGTGAAAACCATCCAGCTGGTCAGTATGACTCTGCCGGATATTAATGCCGGTTGCGGCGGTATCGATGCGTATCTCGGTTCATTCAGCTTTATCAACAGTGAACAGCTGCAGCGCTTCGCCAAACAAATAATGAGTAACTCCGCAGGATACTTTTTCGATCTGGCACTGCAGACCACAGTTCCTGAAATTAAAACGGCAAAAGACTTCCTGCAGAAGATGGCCAGCGACATCAACAGCACCAACCTCAGTTCATGCCAGGCTGCGCAAGGCATCGTCGGTGGTCTGTTTCCCCGAACTCAGGTTGCGCAGCAGAAGGTCTGCCAGGACATTGCCGGTGAAAGTAACATCTTCGCTGACTGGGCTGCATCCCGACAGGGATGCACTGTGGGCGGAAAGATGGACAGCGTCCAGGATAAAGCGAGCGATAAAGACAAGGAACGCGTGATGAAAAACATCAACATCATGTGGAACGGTCTGTCAAAAAACCGGCTCTTTGACGGTAATAAGGAGCTTAAAGAGTTCATCATGACCTTAACCGGGACACTGATATTCGGTGAGAACGGCGAAATCACACCGCTGCCGGCGCGCACTACCGACCAGGATTTGATCAAGGCCATGATGGAAGGGGGCAGCGCTAAAATCTATCACTGCAATGATTCGGATAAATGCCTCAAGGTCGTGGCAGATGCCACCGTCACCATCGCCTCGGATAAGGCGCTGAAGAACCAGATTTCGAAACTACTCAACAGTATCCAGAACAAGGCCGTTGCTGATGAAAAACTGACTGAGCAGGAGAAAGGGTTTATTTCAAGCACTACTATCCCGGTATTCAAATACCTGGTAGATCCCCAGATGCTTGGGGTGTCTAACTCGCTGCTTTATCAACTGACCGACTATATCGGTTACGACATTCTGCTGCAGTACATCCAGGAACTTATTCAGCAGGCCCGCGCCATGATGGCGACCGGGAATTACCCGCAGGCGACAATGGATATGATCCTGCAGAACCTTGACCAGGCCACGCAGCAAATCGCCACGTTCCAGGCGCGCGTACAGGTCCAACAGGATGCCTTACTGGTTGTCGATCGCCAGATGAGTTACATGCGTCAGCAGGTATCAGCAAGGATGATGACCCGCTACCAGAACAATTACCACTTTGGCGGAGGTATGTGATGCAGGAAGTGTATGTTATCGCCGGGGGCGACTGGTACCGGCATGTACTGAACGCCGTTGCGGCGTTTATGCAGACCGAAAACTGGAAAATTATCGAGAGAATGTGTATCGGTTTTTCCGTTTTGATCGTGGCAGGGAGCTGGATTAAAAAACACAGCGTGATGGATATGCTGGGATGGGTATTCTCGCTGACACTGGTATCGATGCTCGTTTTAATAAAAACCCCAGTACAGGTCATCGATTACTCTGAACCCTCATCGGTGTATCAGGTGGATAATGTGCCGATTGGCCTTGCGATTCCGGCATCCCTTACGACGCGCATCGGGAACGCGTTTGTACAGAGCTATGAAATGGTGATGACACTGCCGGACAGTTCGGTCTACAGCAAAACGGGCATGCTCTTTGGCAGCAACCTGGTGGCGAAAAGTACCGATTTTATGTCGCAGAATCCGGAGATTGTCACGCTGTTCTCCGATTACGTTCAGAACTGCGTTATTGGCGATATGCTGCTGAATCACAAATATTCGTTCGAAGACCTGATGCATTCAACAGATCCCTATACGCTGATTTTTTCTAACCCCAGCCCGTTAAGAGGCATATTTGACAAAAACAACCAGTTTAAAACCTGTCTTGAAGCGTCAGTCGATCTGAAGTCAGCGCTGGCGCTGGATACCCAGACGGGTGGAAAAACCTGGAACTATTATGTCCGCCAGATTTTTGGTGGCCGTCCGAACCCGGATGTGCTGATGTCCAGTTTACTGGGCGATAGTTACCAGACGTTCTATCACAACAGCCAGTCTGCCAGCCAGATTATCCGTCAGAATGTCACCATCAATGCCCTGAGAAGTGGGATACAGAGTTATGCAGCCCGCAGTGCAGATTCGGCGAGCCTGATCAATATTGCCACCACATCATCACTGGAAAAACAGCGTCTGGCGCAGGCATCAATGGGGCAGCAGGCACTGAGAACGTTGCCGATGATGCAGACCGTTATTCTCGGGATGATGATTGGCATGTTCCCGATTATTGTGATGGCGGCCATGTTCAACATGCTGACCATGCAGGTGCTGAAGGGGTATGTTGTCGCCCTGATGTGGCTGCAGTGTTGGCCGATTTTATACGCCATCCTGAACAGTGCCATGGCGTTCTATGCTGCCAAAAATGCCACGCCGGTGGTGTTATCTGAAATGTCACAGGTACAGTTGCGTGACTCTGATATTGCCACGACCGCAGGTTACATCTCGCTGATGATTCCTGGCCTGGCCTGGATGATGATAAAAAGCGTGGGGGCAGGTTTCTCAAATATCTACAGCCATTTTGCTTCCTCTGGCCTCAGTGCCACCTCTCAGGCGGCTTCCGGTGTTGTAGACGGGAATTACTCTTACGCCAATATGCAGACTGATAATGTCAGCGGGAACAGCTGGAATACTAACAGCACCACTGCATTTGGCCAGATGACCCGGCAGCTCTCTAACGGTGGTATGGGAACCCAGACACGGGATGGTTCAATGGTCTGGGATACCAGTGGCGCCATGTCGAAACTGCCGGTAGATATCAACGTCGGACGTCAAATTGCCAGCGCACAGCAGCAGATGGCCAGAGAATCAGAAGTACAGGCTGAAAGCGCCCTGCATGGTTATAACCAGAGCGTAACGAGCGCCTGGAATACCCTGAAGCAGTTCGGTACCAATATGGGGACCAGTTCCTCAATGACGACGGGGGCAGACAGTACTGAATCCTCTCAGGATACGATGGCCAGAAGCAAAATGTGGAATGCTGTTGTTGCTAATGCTAAAGCAAATAACATCAGCAATGAGGAGTCGTTCCAACAATTAATGGATGATTCGACTAAAAGTTCTCAAGCTGCGGATATTCATGCATCTGGTAAGTGGAGCTCAGGAGATCAACTATTCGGTAAATTAGGCAAGTGGGGAACTGGGCTATCTGCGGAAGCGGGTGTAAAAGGGAGTGCCGGGTGGACCCATAGCTCGGGCGATACTGATAATGTCAGTTCTTCAGGGCGGGAGTCACATGACAGTAGACACGATACTAGCAGTCAGGCAGCCAAAGACTTCAGAGAAGCTTCTGATTACTTTACTAGCCACAAAACTACAACTTCTGGAAATGTTACTGATAATAATGCATCTTCCCGTGTTGACCAGTTTGCAGCATCGTTGTCCAGCGCGAAAAACAGCTATGACCAGTATACAACCAGTAAGACCCGCAGTCATGAATATAGTGAAATGGCTTCACGTACTGAGAGCATGAGCGGACAGATGAACGAAAACCTAACTCAACAGTTTGCTAATTTTGTCCAGAGACAGGCGCCGCAGAATGCAGAGGCTATTCTGACGGATACCAGTTCACCTGAAATTGCCGCACAACGAGAGGCCCTGGCCAGAGACTTTGTAAAATCTCAGGTAGAGCCGAAAATTGATGGGGCATACCAGGAAGCCAGAGGAACGGTCGGAAATAATATGGGCGGTGTTTCAACCAGTGGAGGCAGAGAAGACGTTGCTTCTGACTATGGTCAGCATTCCGGAAGTATTGACAATATGACCGCACATGCAGGCATTAAACAGGATGTTGGTAAGAGCGTGGGTACGTTGGTTTCGGAGAACAGACAGGCTCACCAAAATACTCGGCAGGAAATAATCAACCAAGAAAATGACGTTAAAAAACAGCATGCAGATCTGGAAAACAACCATAAAACAGAGGGAAATAACTTCCATAATACATATAATGAGAAGAAGGGAAAGGTAAGTAATATGCCGGGAGCAGCCTCTTCCAAAGAGCTTGAGGAAAGGGCTACTAAACTTCAAAAGGATTATCTTGATGGGAAGAAATGAGAATGATGATTAACAATAAAGTCATTTTTGAAGAGGTGGAAGAGTTAAAACATATACTTTCACAAGGGGAAGTGGACATACCTTCCTTTTGGACATGTTTATGGCCTGGACTGGTTATAGTTGCTTGGAATGCACTTTGTTCTGTAATTAGTGTCGAAAGTGGTTTTTTTTCAAGCAGATATATATTTAGCGCGATGATTTTTCCATGCGGTGTTGGGTTCATAATTATGCTTGGCGTCGCTAGTGCGCGTTCGCTGTTTTTGTCAGTGCCAAGAACCTTTAGACTTAATTCATTTTTATATCGATTCTTTGGTAAAAAAATTATGGTATACACGATTACATATATGGTTGTGATCGTTCTGCTTGCCTTATTCAATCGTGTGTATTATAACTCACCATTACCTTTTGCATTCATGATTATTTTAACAACTATTTGTTGTGGTGTGGTAATGCATTTAGACTTTGGGCGATATCAACTATCATTGCTTACATCCGCAATAAGTACATTTAAAAGCAATAGGCTTAATAGCTAAGTTTTTCTTGAAGTTAAGTTAATACTATTGATTGGGATTTTTTAGATTAAAGGGCGTTGATGCAGATAATTAACGCCTTAACTCTCCCTTTGTTTGATGTGTCGTTGTATATCATATGTATCAATAGTTAATTTACATTGCATTTAAAATGATGCTGTTTATATCTGAAGGTGAAAGATGAAAAGAAATAATTCTATGGCTATTATTGTCATAAGTTCAGTGTTGGTGTTGTCTGGTTGTGGTGCGATGGGTACTGCAATTAAAAAACGAAACCTCGATGTCAAAACTCAAATGAGTGAGACTATCTGGTTAGAACCCTCTAATAATCACACGGTATTTCTGCAAATAAAAAATACTTCAGATAAAGATATGAGCGGACTGCAGGCTAAGATTGCCAGCGCAGTGACAGCAAAAGGTTACCAGGTGGTGACTAATCCGGATACTGCTGGGTACTGGATACAGGCTAATGTACTGAAAGCAGATAAGATGGATTTGCGAGAGTCACAGGGGTGGTTAAGTAAGGGATATGAAGGGGCTGCGACAGCTGCTGCTCTGGGTGCTGGTATAACAGCTTATAACTCAAATTCAGCAGGGGCTACATTAGGAGTAGGGCTGGCAGCTGGACTGGTTGGAATGGCGGCAGACGCGATGGTGGAAGATGTTAACTATACGATGGTTACTGATGTCCAGATCGCAGAAAGAACCTCGACAAAGGTTCAGACAGATAACGTTGCCGTATTGCGCCAGGGGACGTCCGGAGCGAAGGTACAGACCAGTTCAGAAACAGGTAATCAGCATAAATACCAGACCCGTATTGTCTCGAATGCCAATAAAGTTAATCTAAAATTCCCGGAAGCTCAGCCAGTTCTTGAAGACCAACTTGCGAAATCTATTTCTAATATTCTGTAATGTGTTCAATCCAATTTTCCAGATGATTTCTCTGTTGGATTAAAGTTGCGTCTCTATCCGGTAATGCCGGTGCTTCAGTAAATTCAGATAACGCCTCACAGGCACGCAAATATTTTGTGTGCCTGTGAGGCGTTGCCGGCTGCGGCCGGAATTCTTTTCAGTGGTTAATTGATGGATTATTGCCATGAGTTTTAACGCCAAAGATATGACACAGGGCGGTCAAATAGCGAGCATGCGTTTTCGTATGTTTGGTCAGATTGCCAATATTATTCTATATGTACTGTTCCTCTTTTTTTGGGTGCTTTGCGGGCTGATATTAATGTATCGCCTGAGTTGGCAAACCTTTGTTAACGGTGCCGTATACTGGTGGTGTACAACGCTTGGACCGATGAGAGATATCATCCGGTCTCAGTCCGTATATACCATTAATTATTATGGACAACAGTTGCAGTATACGTCGGAGCAAATACTCAAGGATAAATACACTATCTGGTGTGGGGAGCAGTTGTGGACCGGGTTTGTCTTTGCCGGAACAGTTTCCCTGATTATTTGTATTGTTGCTTTCTTTGTCGCCAGCTGGGTATTAGGTCATCAGGGGAAACAACAAAGTGAAGATGAAGTGACGGGAGGCCGTCAGCTATCAGAAAAGCCAAAAGAAGTAGCCAGAAAGATGAAGCGGGATGGTATGGCCTCTGATATTAAAATCGGTGACCTGCCTATTTTACTAAACTCCGAAATTCAGAATTTCTGTCTTCATGGTACTGTTGGTTCCGGTAAATCAGAAGTTATCCGACGACTGTTAAATTATGTCCGTGCCCGTGGGGATATGGCCATCATCTACGACCGCTCCTGTGAGTTCGTCAAAAGTTATTACGACCCGTCTATTGATAAAATTCTCAACCCGCTGGATTCGCGCTGTGCAGCCTGGGATTTGTGGAAAGAGTGCCTGACGCTGCCGGATTTCGACAACGTCTCTAATACCCTGATTCCGATGGGAACCAAAGAGGACCCGTTCTGGCAGGGTTCCGGTCGCACCATCTTTGCCGAAGGTGCCTACCTGATGCGTGAGGACAAGGACCGCAGCTATGAGAAGCTGGTTGATACTATGCTCTCCATCAAGATCGACAAGCTGCGCGCCTATCTGCAGAATACGCCAGCGGCAAACCTGGTGGAAGAGAAGATTGAGAAAACCGCCATCAGTATCCGTGCGGTGCTGACCAACTACGTTAAGGCCATTCGCTACCTGCAGGGCATTGAGAAGAACGGCGAGCCGTTCACCATCCGGGACTGGATGCGCAGTGTCCGTGAGGACCAGCCCAACGGCTGGCTGTTTATCTCCTCCAACGCTGACACCCACGCTTCCCTGAAGCCGGTTATCTCGATGTGGCTGTCGATTGCCATTCGCGGTCTGCTGGCAATGGGGGAAAACCGTAACCGTCGTGTCTGGATTTTTGCAGACGAATTACCGACATTGCATAAGTTACCGGACCTGGTGGAGATCCTCCCGGAAGCCCGAAAATTCGGTGGCTGCTATGTATTCGGGATTCAGTCCTACGCCCAGCTGGAAGATATCTATGGCGTGAAACCCGCAGCAACCTTGTTCGACGTGATGAATACCCGCGCATTCTTCCGCTCGCCCAGTAAAGGTATTGCTGAATTTGCTGCTGGCGAAATAGGTGAGAAAGAGATCAAGAAGGCAAGTGAGAACTACTCCTACGGTGCTGACCCGGTACGTGATGGGGTATCCACCGGTAAGGAGCAGAAACGGGAAACGATTGTCAGCTATTCCGATATCCAGACCCTGCCGGATTTATCCTGTTACGTCACGCTGCCCGGGCCATATCCGGCAGTTAAACTGGCACTGAAATATAAACCCCGCCCCAAAATTGCCGAAGGCTTTATTCCACGCCAGCTCAATCAGGCTATTGATGACAAGCTGGCTGCGGTGCTTGCTGCGCGTGAAGCTGAAGGGCAGAGCGCCCGGATTTTGTTTATGCCAGATCCGGTTGAAACTGTGCCGGTTGAGAAGACCGACGAAAAGCCTGCGTCACCGATAGCGGCCGTACCCACCCCTCAGGAGGATAAGGCAAAAGTTCCGCCGGTTACTGCCAGTAACACGTTCCACAAACCTGCAAGTGCAGCGGCAGCCGCCGCAAGCGCATCGGTGACCCAGGCTGGCGGTGTTGAACAGGAACTTCATGAAA
The DNA here is from genome assembly GCF_049238285.1 of Enterobacter cloacae complex sp. IR53041. Classification (NCBI taxonomy): domain Bacteria; kingdom Pseudomonadati; phylum Pseudomonadota; class Gammaproteobacteria; order Enterobacterales; family Enterobacteriaceae; genus Enterobacter; species Enterobacter cloacae complex sp. IR53041. The sequence goes on from NZ_JBMKHB010000034.1 coordinate 30,593, forward strand.
AACCTGAAGAACAACTTCCATTACCCCCGGGCGTGAATAAAGACGGGGAAATTGAGGATATGAATGCCTGGGATGAGTGGCAGTCCAGTTCTGATGTTTTGAGGGATATGCATCGTCGTGAAGAGGTCAACATCAACCATAGTCATCATGTTGATCGTGATGATATCAATCTGGGGAGTAACTTCTGATGATGTCAATTGGTTCAGTGAAATCCGCGGGTAAAGCCGGAGATTATTACACCAAAGAAGATAATTATTACGTTATCGGCAGCATGGATGAACGCTGGCAGGGGAAAGGTGCTGAGGCGCTGGGCCTTGAAGGAAAAACCGTGGATAAGGCCCTGTTTACCGAACTGTTGAAAGGGAAGCTGCCGGATGGCAGCGACCTGAGCCGGATCCAGGACGGTATGAATAAACACCGCCCTGGTTATGACCTGACCTTTTCCGCGCCAAAAAGTGTATCCGTCATGGCTATGCTGGGTGGTGACAAACGCCTTATCGAGGCGCATAACCAGGCGGTCACTGAAGCTATTCGTCAGGTTGAAACCCTCGCAGCTACCAGGGTGATGGTGGACGGAAAATCTGAAACAGTGCTGACCGGCAACCTGATTGTGGCGAAATTTAACCACGATACCAACCGCAACCAGGAGCCTCAGATTCATACTCATGCGGTGGTGATAAATGCTACACAGAATGGCGATAAATGGCAGTCGCTGGGTACCGATACGGTAGGAAAAACCGGTTTTATCGAAAACGTGTATGCCAACCAGATTGCGTTCGGAAAAATATACCGTGAAGTGCTGAAACCCCTGGTTGAGGGGCTGGGGTATGAAACAGAGGTGGTCGGCAAGCACGGTATGTGGGAGATGAAAGACGTTCCCGTTGAGCCTTTCTCGACGCGTACCCAGGAAATCAATGCCGCTGCCGGTCCCGATGCATCACTGAAATCTCGGGATGTGGCCACTCTCGATACCCGCAAAGCGAAGGAAACTCTCGACCCGGCACAGAAGGTGACGGAGTGGCTTTCCACTCTGAAAGAGACCGGGTTTAACCTTAAGGAATATCGTGAGGCTGCCGATCAGCGGGCGAAAACACAACGGGAAGTTCCTTCTCCGGAAGCGCCAGCTGGACCAAATGTTGACGATATAGTTACGCAGGCTATTTCCGGGTTAAGCGATCGTAAAGTTCAGTTTACCTATACGGAGTTGCTGGCCAGAACGGTCAGCCAGATGGAGGCCCGCCCGGGTGTCATCGAGACGGCAAGAGCCGGTATTGAAGCCGCCATTGGGAGGGAACAACTTATCCCGCTTGACCGGGAAAAAGGGATTTTCACCTCCGGGATACATGTTCTCGATGAATTATCCGTCAGAGCCCTGAGCCAGGAAGTATTACGCCAGAACCACGTCAGTATGGTCCCGGAAAAGGCAACCGCGCGTCAGACGTCGTTCAGTGATGCGGTTACCGTTCTGGCTCAGGATCGCCCTGCAATCGGGATTGTATCGGGTCAAGGTGGGGCTGCAGGGCAACGCGAACGAGTGACTGAAATGGCCATGATGGCACGTGAGCAGGGACGGGATGTCCATATCATCGCGGCAGATAACCGTTCCCTGGAGTTTCTGCTGAAAGAAGAAAAACTTGCAGGCGAAATCATCACTGGTAAAAGCGCTCTGCAGGACGGTACTGCCTTTGTTCCAGGAGGGACGTTGATAATCGACCAGGCTGAAAAACTCAGCCTGAAAGAAACCATCAATCTGCTCGATGGCGCCATGCGTAATAATGTTCAGATCCTGATGTCAGACAGTGGAAAACGAAGCGGTACCGGCAGCGCGCTGACCGTCATGAAAGAGAGTGGTGTGACGGCGTATAAATGGCAGGGTGGAAAGCAGACTACAGCATCGGTTATCAGCGAGCCGGACAGGAATCAACGCTTTACCAGAATGGCCAGTGACTTTGTTGCCAGCGTCCGGGATGGTCAGGAAAGCGTGGTTCAGATACGCGGTCCCCGGGAGCAGGGGATCCTGACAGGGCTAATCCGTGAAAATCTCAGAAATGAAGGCCTGATAGGCAGTCATGAGGAAACCATTACGGCGCTGACGCCGGTCTGGCTGGACAGTAAAAACCGGGGTATCCGCGATAATTATCGTGAGGGAATGGTGATGGAGCGCTGGGATCCGGAAAAACGCATCCATGACCGGTTTATTATCGATCGCGTGACCGCTGTCAGTAATACCCTGACCCTGAAAGATGAAAAGGGAGAATCACTGAATCTCAAAGTCTCCGCCGTTGATAATACCTGGACGCTGTTTCGTCCTCAGCAGTTGCCTGTGGCGGAAGGAGAACGGCTGGCCATTCTGGGGAAAATTCCGGAAACCCGGCTGAAGGGGGGCGATACGGTTCAGGTGCTGAAAGCGGAGAATGGTGTCCTGACCGTACAGCACCCCGGTCAGAAGACCACCCAGAAGCTGGCCGCCGGCAATACGCCCTTTACAGGGATCAAGGTCGGTCACGGCTGGGTGGAAAACCCGGGCAGGTCAGTCAGTGAAACCGCAACGGTGTTCGCCTCATTGTCACAGCGTGAACTGGACAATGCCACCCTCAATGCCCTGGCGCAGAGCGGCAGCCAGGTTCGACTGTACTCTGCGCAGAATGAGCAAAAAACGGTTGAGAAACTCGGGCGCCATACAGCGTTCAGTGTGGTAACCGAACAGCTGAAAACCCGTGCGGGCGAGCAGGATATCAGCGCAGCAATTGCTCACCAGAAAAGCCAGCTGCATACACCGGCTGAACAGGCAATCCATCTGGCGGTTCCGTCGCTGGAAAGCGATAAGCTCACGTTTACCCGGCCTCAGTTACTTGTCGCCGCTCATGAGTTTTCTGACGGTACCGTTCCGTTCTCCGATATCGAAAAAACTATAGGAGAACAGATTAAATCAGGCGATCTGCTGCACGTTCATGTCGCTGCCGGCCATGGCAACGATCTGCTGATTTCCCGGCAGACCTGGGATGCAGAGAAAAGTTTGCTCACGATGGTGCTTGAGGGTAAGAACGCCGTTACGCCGTTAATGGCCAAAGTACCAGGTACGCTGATGGAAGGGCTGACATCGGGACAACGAAATGCCACCCGTATGATCCTGGAAACCCGGGACAGGTTCACGCTGGTTCAGGGTTATGCCGGCGTGGGTAAAACCACGCAGTTCCGGGCGGTGATGTCGGCGGTGAATTTGTTGCCGGAAGACTCCCGTCCGAAGGTAATCGGCCTCGGTCCAACACACCGTGCGGTGGGAGAAATGCAGAGCGCCGGTGTGGAAGCACAGACCACAGCCTCTTTCCTGCATGATACACAGCTTCTGATGCGAAGCGGCCAGACTCCGGATTTCAGCAACACACTTTTCCTGGTGGATGAGAGTTCGATGCTGGGGCTATCCGATACGGCAAAGGCCATGAGTCTGATCGCGGCCGGTGGTGGTCGTGCGGTTTCCAGCGGTGATACTGATCAGCTGCAGTCTATTGCCCCCGGTCAGCCTTTCCGGCTTATGCAGAAGCGCAGTGCGGCCGATGTGGCCATCATGCAGGAGATCGTGCGACAGGTGCCTGAACTCCGCCCGGCGGTGTACAGCCTTATTGACCGGGATATACACAGTGCACTTTCCACCATTGAAAGAGTCGAACCCGCCCAGGTTCCCCGAAAGGAGAACGCATGGGTACCTGAAAGCTCAGTCATGGAATTCACGCCAGAACAGGAGAAAGCGATTCAGAAAGCCATCGGTGAAGGCGAAGTTCTGCCTAGTATCTCGCCCGTCAGTCTCTATGACGCCATCGTAAGGGACTATACCGGACGCACGGAAAGTGCACAGGCACAAACGTTGATTATTACCCACCTGAATGATGACCGTCGGGTGCTGAACCGTATGATCCATGATGAAAAAATGCGGAACGGTGAGCTCGGGGAGGACAGTGTCACGCTGCCAGTTCTGGTGACCAGTAATATCCGGGATGGCGAACTACGTAAGGTTTCGACCTGGGAAGCACATAAAGGTGCCATCGCATTGGTGGATAACCAGTACCACCAGATAGTGGGCGTCAGTAAAGCAGACCAGCTGATTACGCTTCGTAGTGACGAAGGTACCGAACGCCTGATTTCACCGCGAGAGGCTTCTGCAGAAGGTGTCACGTTATACCGCCAGGAGAGTATTACCGTTTCGCCCGGCGACAGAATGCGCTTCAGTAAAAGTGATACCGAACGTGGCTACGTGGCGAATAGTGTGTGGCGAGTGGAAAGCATATCTGGTGACAGTGTCACGCTGAATGACGGGAAAAGTACCCGAACGGTAACGCCCGCTGCGGATAAAGCTGAAGCGCATGTTGATCTGGCTTATGCCATCACCACACACGGTGCGCAGGGGGCAAGCGAGCCCTTTTCAATTGAACTGGAAGGTGTGACTGGCGCCAGGGAACGGATGGTCAGCTTCGAATCAGCGTATGTAGCGCTCTCCCGTATGAAACAGCATACGCAGGTATATACAGATGACCGGAAAGGATGGACGGATGCGGTAAGCCGTTCTCAGGAGAAAGCCAGCGCGCATGATGTTCTGGAGCCTCTTAACGATCGCGCTGTTAAAAGCGCAGAGCAGATGTTTGGTCGCGCCATTCCCCTGACGGAGAGTCCGGCCGGACGTGCAGCACTGCAACAATCAGGTATCGCCCGCGGGCAGTCCACAGGGAAATTTATCTCCCCGGGGAAAAAGTATCCGTTACCGCATGTCGCGTTACCTGCATTTGACCGTAATGGAAAATCCGCCGGGATATGGCTGAGCCCACTGACGGATAAGGATGGGCGATTGCAGGCTATCGGTGGGGAAGGGCGGGTTATGGGGAATGAAGAGGCCCGTTTTGTCGCCCTGCAGGGAAGCAGGAATGGGGAAAGCCTGCTCGCCGGGAACATGGGAGAGGGCGTCAGAATTGCCCGGGATAATCCGGACAGTGGCGTGGTGGTTCGCCTTGCCGGCGACGACCGTCCATGGAACCCTGGCGCCATCACCGGCGGCAGGGTCTGGGGCGATATAGACGCCGTGGTTACGGGGGGGAGCGGTGCAAATATTCCGCTACCACCTGACCTGCTTGCTCAAAAAACGGCAGAAGAACTGCAACGCAAGCAGATTGAAAAGCAGGCACAGGAAACGGCTCGTGAACTGACCGGTGAAAAGCGTAAACAAGACGAAGTGGGTGAGCAGATCAAGGACATTATCACGGATGTGGTTCGCGGTCTGGAACGACAGAAGGGGCAGCATGAACGATTCCAGCTTCCGGATGAACCAGAAAACCGTCTCAGAAATGAGGCTGTTCAGAAAGTGGTAGCCGATAATCAGCAGCAGGACAGATTGCAGCAAATTGAACGGGATATGGTCCGGGATCTGACCCGGGAAAAAACACTCGGAGGCGACTGACGCGCCTGCGGCTTGTCTGCTCCGGCATGTTCCCCGATTAAAATCGGGGAACATGCCGGAGCGCTAAAAAGGAATATGATATGAGAGCACAGGGTACCTTTCTCAGCATGACGGACAGTTGGCTGCAACGCCTTTTGACCTGGACTCCCGGACAGACGGATATGATTAAAACCGTCGCTCTGGTACTGATGGTGATTGATCATACCGGTCTTCTACTGGCAGGAAACAATGAAGTCATGAGACTGCTGGGCCGCGGTTGCTTTCCGCTGTTCGGGCTTGTCTGGGGAATGAACCTGGCCCGGCACGCTGTCATTCGCCAGTCACAACTGAACCAACTCTGGTGCTGGGCGCTGATAGCTCAGGGGTCGTTTATTCTGGTGGGGTATCCCTGGTATATGGGGAATATCCTCTTTACGTTCGCCGTTACCGGACAGGCGATGCGCTGGTTCAGTCTGAGAAGCCGCAACGATATGCTGCTGGCGCTCGCGATAGTGGTGGCCTGGTTGCCGCTCTCCACTGACAGCTATGGTCTGGCCGGAGTATTCATGTTGATCAATAGTTACCGGCTTTGTCGTGCCACAGAGCCGGTGGAAAGAACAGGCTATGCTGTACTCTGGGCGGTCATGGTTTTGCTTATGAATATCCATGATGCCGGGCAGGCTGTGGCGGGGTTGGCAATTGCACTTCTTGTTGTGGGTGTCTGCTCGGATATCGGGAAGCAGGTAAAGCGATTCTGGCCAGCGCATTTTTTTGTCCTGTTTTACACTATTCACCTTGCGGTGCTCGGTATTCTGGCCGGGTGACGGACAGAACGTAGTCGGGCGACAGGCAGAAGGATGATCAGGCAGGCAACCTGGCGTATCTTACCCGCACAGTATTAACTGCAGGAAAACCTTAACCTATGACGGAAGATAAACGTCCCACTCTCAGCCTCAAAAGAAAGCCGGGGGAGAAAACACCGGAATCCGGTGCTGATACAGCCCGTGTTGTCCGCCGTAAGCAGGTGGTGAATGTGACCACCCCGCCGGCATGGAAAGTGAAGAAAGAGAAACTGGCCAGAAAAACGGAACCGGTGGCACCTGCTGCCCCCGTGCCGACAACACCAGACAAACCGGAAAGGATCGTCCGTCCAGTTCGTTATCTTTGCCTGCCGGAGCTGCAGGATGCAATTGATACCCTGAAGGTGTGGTGGCCTGGGCTGTTCAAGGGGGAAGCGCCTCACCTGCTGGCCATCGGCATCCGGGAGGCCTTTTTTGAGGATATTGCCGAACGGGGAATACCGTTGTCCCATAAACAGGCCATTAAATGCCTTAAAAGTATTACACGGTCTGAACTTTACTTGTCATCGATGATCGCCGGTGCTGAACGAGTTGACTTACACGGTAACCCGGTGAGTGTCGTGACCCCGGATGAAGAAAAGTATGCTCAGCTGCGTCTGGAAAAACAGCGACAGCAACAGGCCAGAATTCAGAATGAAATCATTTAAATTGTATTAATTCTTTTTATTTAATCTGTATTCCCTTTTTAACTCTGCTCGCGTAATTGAATACGCTGGCAGAGTGATAATATCTGCACGTTACACTTTGTCATTGAAAAGGATATTTATGAAGCTTAAAACTGTTTTAGCAGCTCCGCTTATTACCGCCATGTTATTTAATTCCTTACCTTCATTTGCGAGCGACACGAGTTCTGCATTTACTCCCGAGCAGGAAAAGCGGATTGGCGAAATAGCCGCAGATTATATGCGTGCACATCCGGATATTCTTATCCAGATGAGTGAGTCGTTACAGCAGGAACAACAGGAAAAACAGGCCCGGGGATTAAAAACGGCCGCACTCGCACAACAGGCCCGGATAATGGCGGATAAACGCATCCCCTCCTGGGGAGCAGAAGGCGGATCTGTCATGGTGGTCGAGTTCTTTGATTATCAGTGTATCTGGTGCAGTCGGCTGGCGCCTGAGCTGGAGAAGGTCATGAAGGCCAACACGAACGTGCGCTACTACTTCATGGAGTGGCCGGTGTTTGGCAGCCGCTGGCCAGAATCTTTACTGGCAGCGAAAACCGGATTGCAGGTCTGGAAAGAAAAAGGCGAGGAGGCTTACCTCAAATATCACAATGGCATTTATAGCTCCGGACTTAATGAAGGAAAACTAACCCAGGATGCTATCGGGAAATATTCAGAAAATATGAAGTTCAGTAAAAACACGATCGATGAAATTAATTCCACGCTGACCGATATCAATGATATTGCCACCACCATTGGTTTGACCGGGACTCCGGGTATTGTCATCATGCCCGTTAAGGGGGCAACAGAAGATAATACGACGGTTTTCGCTGGAATGACTGAGGCTGAAAATATCCAGCAGGCGATTAATAAAGCGCAGGGGAAATAAAGAATGAAACGTTCAACAGTGTCTGGTCTCTTGGCGGTCTGTTTAATAGTTTCAGGTGGTGCAGTCGCTCAGCCAACGGTACAGGCAGGATTTTCACCCGAGGGTTCTGCGCTGCAGCTGGTGCTGAACACTATCGATACCGCACAGGAAAGTATTCGTCTGATGGGGTACAGCTTTACATCGCCGGAGGTCACCCGGGCGTTGATTCAGGCAAAACAGCGTGGGGTAGATGTGAAGGCTGTTCTTGACTGGAAAGCGAACAGTACAAAAGGCAGTGCTGGTGTGGCTGCAATGAATCTGCTGGTGAATGCCGGCATCCCGGTACGTACCGTCAGCCAGTTCAAAATCATGCATGACAAAGTCATCATCACTGACGGCCGTAACGTCGAAACAGGCTCGTTCAACTTCAGCCGGGCGGCGGCGCGCAGTAACTCCGAAAATGCTCTGGTCATCCGGGATTATCCTGTTCTGGCAAATACCTACCTGCAGCACTGGCAAACTCGTTGGGAGATGGGAAAAGACTGGAGTTCTTCGTATTAACCCCCTCGCTGAATAACCTGTTCATTGCGCCAACAAGGGCAGGTTATATAACAAAAAATAACATAGACTCTCGCTGCATCTGGCTACGTGTAGTATCTTTGTCCAAGTATTTTGTTAAATGCTTGAGGAGGCAGAGATGTCACAGGTCGTTAACGCAGTTACTTCCTCATCTAAACGTCCCTACAGAAAAGGGAATCCGCTTTCTGCTGCAGAGCGTCAGCAGAAAGCTGTTGCACGTAAAAAAGCCACGCATAAAGAAGTGAGGGTGTTTGTGCGTGACTCGCTTAAAAGCCAGCTTCAGTTAATGTGTGAAAATGAAGGGATCACCCAAGCGGAAATGATTGAAAGGCTTATCGAAATGGAATCAGCCAAGCTTGGAATAGGCGTAACGACGTCACATTCTTGATCCTACTGGCTATGAGTGCTAGATTACTGATCGTTTAGAGATTTCTGGTTGGCCACGCCGTAAGGTGGCAGGGAACTGGTTCTGATGAGGTGTCTACCCAGAACCAGAAAAGCAAAAACCCCGATAATCTTCATCTAGTTTGGCGACGGGAAGAAGATTAACGGGGCCTACTTAAACTGTATAGAAGCTGTTGCTCTATGCAGGGAGTATAGTTTTATGCTCAGAAAACTGCAATACCTTCTGTGCTCAGTGCTCCTTCCGTGCAACATAAGTGCGGGAAGGTGTGACTGACGCCAAGGCCCTGTTCTCTCATTACCGACAGGTAAAAAATCCTTTCCCACAATTCGTAGTGCCGAAGAAAAAAGGCAGCGATGAAGAGAAAGCGACACTACCGTTCTGTCGTAAGCTGATGGCGAAAGCCGAAGGCTTCACGTCCCGTTTTGATTTTTCCGTTCATGTGGCGTTCGTGCGTTCACTCGGTAAGCGTCATCGCATGCCGCCACTGTTGCGCCGTCGGGCCATTGATGCCCTTCTCCAGGGACTGTGTTTCCACTATGACCCGCTGGCCAACCGTGTCCAGCGTTCCATCACCAATCTGGCTATTGAATGCGGACTGGCCACCGAGTCGAAAACCGGCAATCTGTCCATCACCCGTGCCACACGGGCGCTGAAGTTTATGGCGGAGCTGGGGCTGATTACCTACCAGACCGAATACGACCCCCAGATTGGCTGCAATATACCGACTGATATCACCTTCACACCAGCACTTTTCTCGGCGCTCGATGTCTCTGACGTGGCTGTTGTGGCTGCCCGCCGCAGCCGCGTGGAATGGGAAAATCAGCAGCGCAAAAAGCAGAACCTGAAGCCGCTGGAGATGGACGAGCTGATAGCGAAGTCCTGGCGGTTTGTGCGCGAACGGTTCCGCAGCTACCAGTCCGAACGTAAACAGCATGGCCTGAAACGTGCCCGTGCACGTCGTGACGCGGAAAGAACCCGCAAGGACATTGTGACCCTGGTGAAACAACAGCTGACACGGGAATACGCCTGCGGACGCTTTACCGGTGGTCTTGATGCCATGAAGCGGGAGCTGGAGCGGCGAGTGAAAGAGCGCATGCTAATGTCGCGCGGTAACAACTACACGCGGCTGGCCACCGTCCCCATATAACCCTTCCTGTGTGAAAAATCCGGCTGGCGCCGGAGGGTTCCGCACGTCTGCTTCCCGCCACAGCTTATTATCTGAGCTAAGTGGCGGGGCTGTTAACCAAATCCCATGTTTTCCGACCATCAGAATGGCCAGAAATTTCATCGCTGGCGTCACTTTCGGCCGCTGAATTCAGTTATCCACAAATAACTGCAAGGGAAGTTTCCATAAGGTTACAACCGTTATGCTTACAAAGCGCCAGGCGAAGTAATTTCAAAGTGCGTGGTTTCTTTTAAAAACCAGATCTCTACTTCTTTTAAATAAAGACTTTTTCTCTCTTATAAAGATATAACCTGTTCATCGCCTGACCTGTGGACAGGCTCCTGAGAATGCCCGCCCTTGCAGCGACCTGACGGTCGCGCCGGTTCGGAAACAACATATGTACCTCCCGTCGCCTTGCGACGGGCCCCGGAACCAGTAGTTACAACATACAAACAATCCCTTATGGCAGAAAACCAGCGCCGTTCTGACATCCCGTGCCCCTCCCCACCACTGAAAAGCGCCGCCGCCCCCGGCCAAAGGCCGGGGAACACCATCGCTTATAATGATGGGTGTTGTAACTAACCTTCTTCATCGCTTTAGGTGGAGCTGCGGTGAGTTTCTGAGTACACGCTCGTAAGCGGCCCTGACGGCCCGCTAACGCGGAGATACGCCACGGCTACGGCTTACGCCTTGCCGGGACCACTCCGACCGCGTACAGAGGCATCTGAGACGTTTTTAGCGGGTATAGCTTTGCAGCTACCGTGTTAAGTTCCCTGGTGTCGCTGAGATAGTTGATGAACATCCCCCTAAGCGTCAGCAGCAAGCTGCCGCCGCTAAGGCCCCGGAAATCACGCCCTTTACGTCGTAAACGCCGTAAAGCCCGCTCACCGGGGTTAAAAGGGATTACTTTGACTTCTTCATTGCTGTTAGCAGGTTAAGGCTAATCAGGGCAGGGGGTAGGGTGGCAGAATTTATAGCCCGGCAACCGGCTACGCCGGGCTTTCGGCGCCATTTGACTCCACAGACACATGTAACCTCATCTGGCGCCTCCATGCCGCTGACGCGGCATCCAGAAGTTTCCCGATGCTGTAAGTCTTAACGTCTGCTTTGTGCCAAAAGCGGAAGTAACTAACAGCAGTCTGTGTGAAAATACGGGGAGCAGGTTAAAGGTGCCTGGCCGTTGTTGAGGTGGAGTTGCAGGGCCGCACCTTCTATATCCTAGAAGTCGATACATCTGACGGTGTTTGTTCTCTATCAACTTTGCTATTACGGCTGAAGTCGCCTCTGGATTGGCCCAAGCAGCTTACGCTGTTGGCAGAAGAGTTAACCCAGAAATCACTGCACTGGCCAAATCAGCGGTTAAAAATGCTCTGCGGCAAGGATGGCTATTCCGGCATTCCTCACCCGCAGACCAAATCCGTGGATAAGGGCAAGTTGCATGAGGAGTCGATAGAGCACTGGGCGGCAAGATTTCACAGTTGGATGACATCAATCTAACGTATTGAAGAGATTTAATACAAGACGAACTATGTCTACGTTTGAGGCTTTATATCTTGTTGTTATAGTAAAGATGGTGCATGATTGTAATCAATTTGATGATAACAATAGCGCTATATGGATCACATCACTACATTCTCCTTTCATTTCATAGCTGCGGCACATGATTAGTTCTCCCTCTAAACGGGTCGAGGATTTGAGCCTTGCCCAGCGCGAGCGGCTGGCCTACATCGACTTCCAGCTCTACTTCTTCGGTGATATTGGGCGCCCAGACCTGATTGAGCGCTTCGGTGTGGCGCCGGCAGGGGCAACTCGCGATCTGGCTCTTTACCGGGAAATCGCACCGCAGAACATTGAATTCGATGGTAGCAACAAGATCTACCGCATAGGCAAGGCGTTTGTTCCAATTTTCGAGCACTCGACGCAACGTGTTTTGTCGACACTCGCGCTTGGGTTTGGAGATGGTGTGAACGTCGACTCGCGGCCGCTGCTGCCATGCGAGTCTCCAGTGGCTTTGAGCTGCCCACGGATGGATGTGCTGGCCCCAATCTGCCGGGCTATCCACGCCAAGCGGCCAGTAGCCATCCGCTACCACTCAATGAGCAGCGGTGAGACCGAGCGGATCATTGTGCCCTTTGCGCTGGTCGATACCGGCCTGCGCTGGCACGTCCGAGCTTTTGATCGCAAGAGTGGCGAGTTCCGCGACTTCGTTGTCACCCGCATTGAAGCGCCTATCCTGCTTGATGAAGAACCCAAGGCTAACGAGCGTTCGGACAACGACATTCAGTGGACTCGGATCGTGGAGTTGGACTTAGTGCCTCATCCGCGCTTTGCGCGTCCCGAGGTCATCAAGATGGACTACGGGATGACCAACGGGTCGATCAAGATGCGCGTGCGGGCTGCTGTTGCGGGCTACATGCTGCTGCACTGGAGCGTGGACTGCTCGCCTGACCATCGCCTCAAAGAAGAACAGTATCGCCTATGGCTTAGCGATCCGCTGGTGCTGTACGGAGTCGAGAGCGCCAAGCTGGCTCCAGGATACCAAGCCCTGAGCAGTTCCAAGGGATCATAGGAAAGAGGAAAACAATGGCCAAGACACTTGAAGCCCACGACAAACTGATCCGCGAGATCTTCGAAGGCAGCTACCAGTTCGAGATTCCGGACTACCAGCGTCCCTATGCCTGGACAACCGAGCAGGCCACAGAGCTGTTCGATGATCTGCACTCGGCGATGCTGGATGCGCGTGTCTCCGGTGCAACCAGCCAATACTTCCTCGGCAGTATCGTTCTGATCAAGAACGACCGAGAGCCCAAATCGTCGGTGGTCGATGGCCAGCAGCGCCTGTCGACGCTGACGATGCTGTTTGCAGTGCTGCGCGAGGCCATGCCGCACGCAGCCGACGACATCACCGATTTCCTCTACAAGAAGGGCAAGGTCAGCCTCGGCGAGAAAAATGAATACCGCCTGACCGCCCGCGAGGAGGATGTCGACTTCTTTCGCACCAACATTCAAGAGCCGGGCGGCATCGCACAGTTGGTCACTAGCACCGACAAGCTGGAAGACAGCCGACTTCGATACCGCGAAAACGCCATGCTGCTGCTTGCCAAAGCCAAGGCGCTACCGCCCGCCGATCTGATCGCACTGTGGCAGTTCCTGGCCAACAACTGCTCGCTGGTTGTTATCTCCACGCCCGATCTTGAAGCTGCCTACCGCATCTTTTCCGTGCTCAATAATCGGGGGCTTGACCTCGCGCCTATCGACATCATCAAGGCGCAGGTTCTGGGCCTAATCCGCACCACGGCAGGCGACATTAAGAGTCGGGTCTATGCCAAGGAGTGGAGTCGCATCGAAACCTCACTGGGCCGTGACGCCTTTGGTGATCTGTTCGGTCACATCCGTAGCATCTATGCGAAGAAGAAGCAGAAGTACATTTTGGTCAAGGAATTCCAAGAGCACGTCACCGAGTACAATAACCCTATCGCCCTGATCGACTCCGTCATCAAACCTTATGCAGAAGTATGGGACTTCGTGCGCGACGCTGACTTTGAGGCGACCGAGCACGCCGAGACGATCAACGAGCACCTGTTCTGGCTCAACCGCGTGGACTTTAAGGACTGGGTACCCCCGGCACTGGTGTATTTCAAGCGATTCCGGCAAAAACCAAAATTGCTCGCAGAATTCTTCGAATCACTAGAAGGGGTTCGAGGTCCAATGATGTAAAAAACCACGCTAAGAGGTTAATTCATTGTTTGTATTCAAATTTAATGGTCTTAACTCGCCCTTCAGAATATCTTCCGGTAACGAAAACGTATAATGTCCCAGCATATTTATATGGCCATGTATCAGCGGCGATAATCTTGCCAGATGCTCCTCTTCAGGTGTTTCCCCCGATTTGCGAAGATGTGACAACGCCTCCTGCATGTAAAGTGTATTCCACAGCACAACCGCATTGGTCACCAGACCCAGAGCACCGAGTTGATCTTCCTGCCCTTCACGGTAGCGTTTTCTAATCTCACCACGTTGTCCGTAGCAAATGGCTCGAGCCACTGCATGGCGTCCTTCTCCCCGGTTGAGCTGAGTGAGGATCCGACGCCGGTAATCCTCATCATCGATATAGTTGAGAAGATACAACGTCTTGTTGACCCGGCCCACTTCCATAATCGCCTGAGCCAGACCAGATGGTCGGCTACTTCTCAACAGTGAACGAATAAGCTCTGATGCATGGATGGTCCCAAGCTTCAGTGAGCCCGCCATTCGCATCATTTCATCCCATTGGGATTCTATTTTTGACAGTTCAACACATCCCCGGGCCAGCTCATTCAGGGCACCATAATGTGCCGTTTTATCTGCCCGCCAGAATATCGCCCCGCCTGCATCGGCCAGACGAGGGGAAAACTGGTAGCCCAGTAACCAGAACAGGCCAAAAATGATATCGCTGGATCCTGCCGTGTCCGTCATAATTTCTACCGGATTCAGCCCGGTCTGCTGCTCCAGAAGCCCTTCCAGTACAAAGATGGAATCACGAAGCGTCCCGGGAACTACAATGCCATGGAAACCGGAGTATTGATCGGAGACGAAGTTGTACCAGGTGATACCGCGTCCTGAACCAAAGTATTTACGATTTGGTCCGGAATTAACCGTTTTAACCGGTGTGACAAAACGCATACCATCTGCGGAGGCAACCTCACCACCTCCCCAGTACCCCGCGAGCGGCAGCGTGGACTGAAAATCAACCAGCCGTGCATTAGCGGTGACCAGCGTTTCTGCCCTGAGATAATTTTGTTTAACCCAGCTCAGACGATGGCGAGTAAGCGCGGGAATATTATGCTTTATCAGGGGTTCATGCCCTATATTGCAGGCTTCTGCCAGCAGTGTTGCGCACAGACTGACCTGGAGATCCTGCGCCCGAGCACCTGATTCACTGACGTGGCTGAATTCGCGGGTAAAACCGGTTCGGGCATCTATTTCAAGCAACAGCTCCGTCAGATCAACCGGAGGGATCAATTCTCTTACCCGACGATTCAATTGTATCAGTGCCGGTGGCTCATCCAGTTTATCCAGACTGCTAATCGTCAGTGAGGGATGCTTACCTTCATTGCTTATGCTGACCGCTGCGTTGCAGGCAAAACGTGAAGCCACTGATTTCCATGTGTCATCAAGCCGCGTAGCCAGTTGTTCTGCTGCTTTAGTTCCGTCTGATGGATGACCCAGCGCCCGACATACCGGGATGCGTTGTGCCTGCCATTCAGCTCCCTGAAGCAATTTTTGACGCGGGTCCCCCCACCGATCACTGTTCTCCAGCCAGAGATCACGACGGCGCAAAGAATCTTGAAGGCGCTCGAGAAGACACAGCGAGTAACCCGCTCGTAGAATCCTACCATCTCTGTCGTAGACCAGACGTTTCCATGGGCCGGAAATGATTTGCTCTGGTGCATCGTCGAGAATTCGCTTTTTTGAGCCACTCAGTTCGGCCAGATAATGGATTGCTGACAACGTGAGCTCCCCGGCCGGGGCGGCCTGAAAGTGTAAGTCACGCAACATCGCGGACAGGAAACGCTTCACCCGTCCAGGCACTGTTGCAAATAGTCGGTGGTGATAAACTTATCATCCCCTTTTGCTGATGGAGCTGCACATGAACCCATTCAAAGGCCGGCATTTTCAGCG
>NZ_JBMKHB010000035.1:0-45582 GCF_049238285.1 Enterobacter cloacae complex sp. IR53041
TTTACGGCAATGAGAGCAGAGATAGCGCTGATGTCCGGCAGTGCTTTTGCCGTTACGCACCACGCCTTCAGTAGCGGAGCAGGAAGGACATCTGAAGGAGATGGAAGCCACGCAAGCACCTTAAAATCACCATCATACACTAAATCAGTAAGTTGGCAGCATTACCGAGTTGCAAATAGAGTTACTTACCCATGTTTTAATTCATGCTATTAATAACGCTGGCATGCGCGAACTGGCATTGCGTATCTCTTCATTACTGGATTTTCTTCCACTATATAATGTTGATTGCCAGCCTGACGGTAAGATGATCTACGATACCTATACCCAGCCAGAGTGGAAAACGGCATTGTTTGATCACTATTTAATTCTTCTGTACCACTATGCCGAGACAAAGAAAAAATCCACTTTCTGCGGTACGGTGATCAAAACCAGAAGCCTTCCCGATACTCCTGAAACCCAGGCGATCGCCAAAAGACTGTTGGCTTTCAGCCCACGGCTGGGAAAACTCGCCAGTAAAGCCTGTCAGGTACACATTCAGGCTATTAACGTGCAAGAGGGTGAACCGCTTAATCTGGATAGATGCATGCATACGCTGAACCAGATACGTCATCAGGTCACGGTGAAACCATCGGTAAAAAAAGCCAAAAAATAATATAGCGAAAACGCTGCCACGATATTCCGTGGCAGCGTTGGAATTACCGGCACCTGAACAATAGGTGCGACGCTATTACAGTAAGGCCCTGCTTTAGAACGTCTCCCAACCTGCATCATGGCCTGCAGCCGCAGACACAGGGGACATTTTAAGAGGACGTTTAGGGGCTTTGGCCGCAGCCGCCGCCGTTTGTACCCCAGGTAAACGGAATACATCAACCAGTTGTTGCAGCTTGACCGCCTGATCTTCCAGACTTCCCGCAGCAGCAGACGATTCCTGAACCAGAGCGGCGTTCTGCTGTGTTGTCGTGTCCATTTCAGACATGGCCTGAGCAATCTGCGCAATACCCCGATTTTGCTCGTCAGACGCTGCGGCAATTTCCTGCATCAAATCTTTAACCTGGGTAACGGAGTGAACAATCCCACTCATACTTTCACCCGCCAGATCGACCTGTTTTGCGCCTTCTTCTACAAAATGAACTGACTCGCCGATGAGCGTTTCAATCTCTTTTGCAGCCTGTGAGCTGCGCTGAGCTAATGAACGTACCTCTCCGGCAACAACGGCAAACCCGCGCCCCTGGTCGCCCGCACGCGCAGCCTCAACGGCGGCATTGAGCGCCAGAATATTGGTCTGGAACGCGATACCGTTAATAACGGTGGTAATTTCAGAGATGCGGCGTGAGCTTTCGATAATATCTTTCATCCGACTCACGGCATTACCTACAACAATACCCCCCTGACTCGCCGTATCGGACGCGGTAACAGCCAGCAAACTCGCCTGTTGGGCGTTTTGCGCGTTCTGTTTTACCGTCGAGCTCAGCTCTTCCATACTGGCAGCAGTTTCAACAACGGCGGCAGATTGTTGTTCAGTACGCGCTGACAGCTCATCATTGCCTAAAGAAATTTCGTTTGCCGCAGTATTTACCGAAGCAGAAGCATTCCTCACCATACTGAGGGATTCCGCCACCCGCTCAACGAGATGGTTAAATGCCGTGATGGCATGGCCAATTTCATCCTGGCGGCCGGCCGGCAGATTTTTGCTCAGATCAAGGTCTTCACTGATCTGCACCATGCCATCTCTCATGGCATTTAAACGGCGACGAATATTTAAAACCGTAAGCAGACCAAACAGCCCAAGAAGAATGGTTGCAGCCAGCGTTGCGCTCACTGATAAAATCAGTGCTTTGCTAATAAGCGATTTACTGGCCGCATTCGCCTGTACAACTAAAGAGGTGTTGTAGTCAATCTGGTCATTAAAATCAGCAAGTAATGCAGCAATTTTTTCTGCGATTAATCCGCCTTTTTGCATGCTTTGGATAAGCGCTTTGTTGTCATTCGATTCTGATATTTTAAAATATTGGTCCATTGCTCCGCGGAACGCCTGTAAATCCGCCAGTGTTTTATTGCTCAGTTCTACTTCGCGCGGGTCAGAAGCTAATTCTTTAAGATAGTATTGATGTTTTACAAGGAGCTCATCATAAATTTTATTGGCACTTTGTTTAATGACATCCATTTGCGCCGGGTCTTCGATTAAACCATGCAAATAAAGTTGCGAATGAATGCCTGTAGCCTGAATCATTTCCTTATTCATTGTCGTCAGGCTGGGAAGAATATTTTCCTGGAAATAATTAGTGTCCTCACTAATTTTTGATAAAGAAATCATTGCAATGATATTCGTGCCAATCAAGCTAATGATAAGTAGAGAAAAAGCGAGTAATAACCGTTTGGTGATGTTCATCATACCTCTCCAATTTAACTTTAGTATCTTTGAAATATCATGATGAATAACCACCATGAGGGATAGTCCTTTCACACTTCGGTTTTATTTATCGGAACGCTTTATTAAAACTTTAGGGAAGGTGCGAACAAGTCCCTGATATGAGGTAATGCTGCCAACTTACTGATTTAGTGTATGATGGTGATTTTGGTAATGACTCCAACTTACTGATAGTGTTTTATGTTCAGATAATGCCCGATGACCTTGTCATGCAGCTCCAGCGATTTTGAGAACGACAGTGACTTCCGTCCCAGCCTTGCCAGATGTTGTCTCAGATTCAGGTTATGTCGCTCAATGCGCTGAGTGTAACGCTTGCTGATAACGTGCAGCTTTCCCTTCAGGCGTGATTCATAAAGCGGCCAGCCATCCGTCATCCATACCACCACATCAAAGACCGACAGCAGCTCCAGAAGACGCTCCAGTGTGGCCAGAGTACGCTCACCAAAGACGTGTGCCACCACCGTCCTGCGCATCCTGTCATAGGCGTAAAATAACCAGCGCTGACGTGATTTAGCCCCGACGTAGCCCCACTGTTCGTCCATTTCCGCGCAGACAATGACGTCACTGCCCGGTTGTATGCGCGATGTTACCGGCTCCGGCCTGAGTTTTTTAAGTGCCGTAAAATCGTGTTGAGGCCAACGCCCATAATGCGGGCACTGGCACGGCACCCAACCCCATTCATAGCCATATCAATGATTTTCTGATGTGTACCGGGTTGAGAGGCGGTGTAAGTGAAGCTGATTTGCCATGTTTTACGGCAGTGAGAGCAGAGATAGCGCTGATGTCCGGCAGTGCTTTTACCGTTACGCACGACGCCTTCGGTAGCTGAACAAGTGGGACATCTGATGGAAATGGAAGCCACGCAAGCACCTTAAAATCACCATCATACACTAAATCAGTAAGTTGGCAGCATTACCGATTTGTCTTGTGATAAATATCCTTAACAGACGGCGAGCTCGTCCGCCCATTTTGTTGCGGCCTGCATGGTTTCTATAACAGTGAACTCGCTGATATTGAGGGTATTACATATTTTCGCGGTTTCCTCCCAGTTAAGTTTCTCATAACATAACGACAGGGTCAGTATGTCAAAAAGTTCACCTTTATGTTCACAAAGCGCGGCAGTTACGTTTTGCGGGATTGAAATCTGTTTAATTAAATCGTCCATGGGGAGTTCAAGAATGACATCCAGCAATGAAAACAGACCGCATATAAATGCGTTATAGGATAATGAAACATTATTTATTTTTCCGGCAATTAATTCGCAGAATTTTCCGCGAACCATGCTCAGATGATAAAGTTCACTGATGCCGGAACGCCCCATATTTGAAAGGGCGGCCACCGCAACAAACCGCCGGAGTTCTTTGCCCCCCAGATACATCAGCATTTCTTTCAGGGTAAGATTGTCCGCCTGAATTATGCCATGTGATTTAAACAGCATGTTTCTGACGTAGCGCATGATTTTATATGACAGCGTCAGATCGGTTTTAAGCAGACGTTCGACCGCGGCAAAGTCCGGGTTTTCCCTGTTCACCTCCATCATCAGCCTGGAGAGTGGCAGGGGGTTCTGGGAAAGGCATTTATTTCTGAGGATTTCCGGGCGACTGAAGAAAAATCCCTGGAAAAGCGCGAAACCCGCCCGGCTGTAAAGCTCAAACTCGTCCCTTGTTTCCACTTTTTCAGCAAGGAATTTTATGCCCTGCAGAAGCTGACTTTTTCTGTGGATATATTGCCGGATATCTTCATAGTCATTGTCTCTGACATCAAATTTGATGACAGAAATATACTGCATAAAGCGGTCCCATTCATCATCCATCGTGAAATCATCGAGCGCAAGCTGGTAACCCCTGTCGTGCATATCCTTTACGGCACAGAAAAGCGCATCATCCGGGACTGCATTTTCCAGAATTTCGATGACCACTTTTTCATTCGGCAGCGTATCGCCCAGTCCGTTAATGATCATCTGGTGCGGCACATTAATAAAAGAACTGTGATTGTTGGCTATACGGGGAACAGGGATGCATAAAAACTGGTCAGAAATCATTCTGGACGTGGCGTATTCTGGTGAAACATCGGGAAAGGCATTGTTCATTCCGTCCCTGAAAAGCAGCTCATAAGCGACGGTCTGCATTTTTGTGTCAAAAATAGGCTGGCGTGCGATAAATGAATACATATTCCCGGTCCCCAGGTCAGCGTTATAATTTTTAGAAATGTAACCTTTCCATGCTTATAACACGCACTACGGACAATAAATTTGATCCGGAGCACAACTCAAATCATAAAAGAACCGGGATGATGCGACATCACCATTCCCGGCCAACAGAATTGTTCACTGATTTATTCCTTCCCTGCAATTTAATTTTCGGGGTAAATTTCATTTATGTCCATAGAAAAAATCATTTTATCCACAGTTTTTGACAGACGTCATACAATTTTTTAACCGTTACACAGAGAATTAAACCGGTACCATTAATACCGTAACTGATTATTATTACCAGTGGGCATCCGATAATAACAAGTCTGATAATGATCAGGCTATTATTAATTCCCGTCTGCCGCATCACCTGATGAATAATAAATCGCCATCAATGCAATAATAATCATTACTGACAAGAAAACGGATGGCCACCATGTTTTCATCTGTCCATCATGAAGAAACACTCGCCTTCCTTTGCCTGACATTACGGCAGCCGGTTAGCGCCTGGTGCGCACAGAGGATCTCATCGAGCAGGACAAACCTGTCAGACACAACCAGGATTGCACCACTTGCCCCGTTAAGGTATGTGGCAAAAACGATCTGTACAGTCATCCCCCAGACTTTCCCGTCACGACAGAGATACGATATTCTCGTTCTGTACGTCGATGCTCTGATAATTTTAGGGAAGGTGCGAACAAGTCCCTGATATGAGATCATGTTTGTCATCTGGAGCCATGGAACAGGGTTCATCATGAGTCATCAACTTACCTTCGCCGACAGTGAATTCAGCAGTAAGCGCCGTCAGACCAGAAAAGAGATTTTCTTGTCCCGCATGGAGCAGATTCTGCCATGGCAAAACATGGTGGAAGTCATCGAGCCGTTTTACCCCAAGGCTGGTAATGGCCGGCGACCTTATCCGCTGGAAACCATGCTACGCATTCACTGCATGCAGCATTGGTACAACCTGAGCGATGGCGCGATGGAAGATGCTCTGTACGAAATCGCCTCCATGCGTCTGTTTGCCCGGTTATCCCTGGATAGCGCCTTGCCGGACCGCACCACCATCATGAATTTCCGCCACCTGCTGGAGCAGCATCAACTGGCCCGCCAATTGTTCAAGACCATCAATCGCTGGCTGGCCGAAGCAGGCGTCATGATGACTCAAGGCACCTTGGTCGATGCCACCATCATTGAGGCACCCAGCTCGACCAAGAACAAAACGGCCATCAACATCGAATACATGAAAGCCAGCATCCGGGCCAAGGTGGAGCACCCATTTCGCATCATCAAGCGACAGTTCGGCTTCGTGAAAGCCAGATACAAGGGGTTGCTGAAAAACGATAACCAACTGGCGATGTTATTCACGCTGGCCAACCTGTTTCGGGCGGACCAAATGATACGTCAGTGGGAGAGATCTCACTAAAAACTGGGGATAACGCCTTAAATGGCGAAGAAACGGTCTAAATAGGCTGATTCAAGGCATTTACGGGAGAAAAAATCGGCTCAAACATGAAGAAATGAAATGACTGAGTCAGCCGAGAAGAATTTCCCCGCTTATTCGCACCTTCCTTAAATTCTGGCGTCAGTTTGTGACGCCAGTTGGTTCAAAAACCATACAGATTAAAATAGACCTACGTGACGCTGGGGATTATGATAACTTCAATGATTTAATATGCGTTAATGTTAGCTCAACCTATTTTTTGAATTATAGTCGACATCCATACCAGTACACTTCACCCTATGCCCTTCCTCAACGGCGTCACGTTATAATCCTCACCTCTTTCTAAGGAAACCAGCAAGTTAGCCCATAAATCTAAGGCTTGTTTCCTCTCGTCGAAATACTGATAGCGGTTGTAAATCCCCTCAACGCCTTTAATTCTGTGATTCAGGCAGCGTTCTGCAACAACTGGATCAACTCCCAATGCGGCCAGATGAGATCGCGCTGTGCGTCGGAAATCATGAATGGTGAAGTTAGGAACGCCGGGCATGTTGGCTTTTATTTTTGCTAACGCTACTGGCAATGTGCTTTCCTGAATGTGGGGGATCATCCGGTGCTGCATCTTCCTGGCCGGAAGCACCCACTGACTATTGCAGGACATCCGGTGCAGTTCTTTCAGCCATTCAAGCGCCGGTGCTGGAATGGGGATATCGATCGCATCGCCATTCTTAACCCGCTCTGCGGGTAAGTGCCAGACGGCTTCATCAAGATCAAACTCTTCCCAACGAGCACCGCAAAGCTCCATTTTGCGGCAGCAAAAGACTAACAGGAGTTTCATTGTCAGTTCATTTTGACGTGAGAATCCCTTTGTCATAGGCATGGCCTGAAAGAACTGGATGAGTTCTTCACGGCTTAGCCAGCGTTCCCGGCTTTGCTCCTGACCGCCCGCATCAGCAATTTCAAATGCGCCTGTAGGATTAGTTTCCAGCATATGCCGTTTTATGCCGTAATCGAATATACGGCGAGTCCACCTCAACACATCGTTAGCGACTGTCGGCGCACCACGCTGGACGATTTTTTGCAGCATGTCGTCGATATGCCAGGCTTTAACGTCTTCGATTCTGAGATGCCCAATATTGGGGTTGATGTCCTTGTCTATGCGACGGCGCAGAATGTCCGGGTGTTTCCACCGGTTGAGGATCTGGCGCTCAAAGTATTCAGCGGCCAGCTCTGAAACACGCAGCGCGTGCTTTTCTTCCTCCATTTTCTTTAACGCATCAGCCTTGCGTTCTTGCTTCTCTCCCGATACGTCGTAGCCCAGCGCAACACGGGCTGACATCTCTTTAGCCGTTTCGCGTGCTCTAGCGAGCGACAGTTCAGAATACGTGCCTATGACCATTGCCCGCTGTTTGCCCGCAAAGCGATAGCGAAAACGCCAGAAGGGTATCGAGTAATTCTCAGGGAAGCATAAATACAGCCCGCCTCCGTCAGAGCGACCAGCAAAATGCTCACCCGCTTTTATCCATGCTCTGATTTGTATGTCTGTCAGTTTCGCCATGCTTACCTTGTCTCATTGCTGTGTACATAAGCGGCGTGTCATAAATGCCAGTATGTACACGTCTATGTACACACGAAACACGCGCTGTAGTGATACAATATGAGACTATATAAAACAAAAAGGCCATGATTTACAATGGCCTTTTTGTCCTGATGCGACTTAGTGAGACTCTATGAGATCGCGTGAAACACTACTCGATATTTTGAATCTGCTCGCGCATTTGCTCAATCAGTACTTTCAACTCAATCGCTGAATTCGTCACTTCCGCATTGATCGACTTAGACGCAAGAGTGTTCGACTCGCGGTTGAACTCCTGCATCATAAAGTCCAGACGGCGGCCTACCGCTTCTTTTTTCTTAAGAATGTTGTAGGTCTCTTTAACGTGCGCTTCCAGACGGTCCAGCTCTTCAGCGACATCAATACGTTGCGCCATCAGCACCAGCTCTTGTTCCAGACGGGTGTTTTCCAGCTGAACTTCTGCCTCTTCCAGTTTGGCGACCAGGCGCTCACGCTGCCACTGCAGCACTTCCGGCATATGGGTGCGAACCTTAGCCACTTCCGCACTCACGCCTTCTAGGCGCTGCTCAATCATCGCTTTCAGCGCCTGACCTTCGGTTTCGCGGGCAACGATAAAGTCATCCAGCGTGCCGTCGAGGGCGGCCAGAATTTCAGCGGCAATCGCGTCCAGATCCTGCTCGCCGGCGGCCATGACGCCAGGCCAGCGCAGAATATCAACCGGGTTGATTTCGCCTTCATCGCTCTGCATTTTGACCCAGTTCGCCGCATTCACGAGCTGTTTCGCCAGTTTTTCGTTGAGGATCAGCTCGCCCTGTGCGCTGGCATCGGGCTCAAAGCGCAGGTTACATTCCACTTTACCGCGCGTCAGACGCGTACGGATACGCTCGCGAACAACAGGCTCAAGGCTGCGGAACTGCTCCGGCATACGGAAATACGTTTCCAGGTAACGCTGGTTTACCGAGCGCATTTCCCATGTAGCGCTACCCCAGCTACCCTTGATTTCACGCCGGGCGTAGGCGGTCATACTGCGGATCATAGACATTCCCGTTTTTAAAGGAGAGATGGGGGGATTATAGCTTTCGGGGGCTTCTCAGGATAGGAATAAGCGTCCTTTATCCGTATAATGCGCAGCCACATTCGTTTCAAGCCGGAGAATCCATCATGCGTCCATCAGGTCGTAGCGCCAATCAGGTGCGTCCCGTCACCCTGACCCGTAACTATACAAAACACGCTGAAGGCTCCGTGCTGGTTGAGTTTGGTGACACCAAAGTGCTGTGTACCGCATCCATCGAAGAAGGCGTTCCGCGCTTCCTGAAAGGTCAGGGCCAGGGCTGGATCACCGCCGAGTACGGCATGCTGCCGCGCGCGACCCATACCCGTAACGCTCGTGAAGCGGCAAAGGGTAAGCAGGGCGGTCGTACCATGGAAATTCAGCGTCTGATCGCGCGTGCGCTGCGCGCCGCCGTTGATCTGAAAACCCTCGGCGAATTCACGATTACCCTGGACTGCGACGTGATTCAGGCCGATGGTGGCACGCGTACGGCCTCTATTACCGGCGCCTGTGTAGCGCTGGCCGATGCCCTGAACAAGCTGGTTGCAGCCGGTAAGCTGAAAACCAATCCAATGAAAGGCATGGTTGCGGCGGTCTCCGTAGGCATCGTTAACGGTAAAGCGCTTTGCGATCTGGAATACGTTGAAGATTCCGCTGCAGAGACAGACATGAACGTGGTGATGACCGAAGACGGTCGCATCATTGAGGTGCAGGGCACGGCAGAAGGCGAGCCGTTCACCCACGAAGAGCTTCTCTCCCTGCTGGCGTTGGCCCGAGGGGGAATCGAATCCATTGTCACGACGCAGAAAGCGGCGTTAGAAAATTGATTTTAAAGGCGACCAATGAGTCGCCTTTTTTTTGCCTGTAAGACAGAAAAACCAAAGGAGCTAATCCATGAAATCGTATCAGCGCCAGTTTATTGAGTTTGCGCTTAACAAGCAGGTACTTAAGTTTGGCGAATTTACGCTGAAATCCGGGCGTAAAAGTCCTTATTTCTTCAACGCCGGGCTGTTTAATACCGGGCGCGATCTGGCACTGTTAGGCCGTTTCTATGCCGAAGCGCTGGTGGATTCCGGGATTGATTTTGACCTGCTGTTTGGCCCGGCCTATAAGGGCATTCCGATTGCGACCACTACCGCGGTGGCGCTGGCGGAACATCATGATCGCGACGTGCCGTACTGCTTTAACCGCAAAGAAGCCAAAACCCACGGTGAGGGCGGGAATCTGGTCGGCAGCGCGCTGCAGGGCCGCGTCATGCTGGTGGACGATGTGATCACCGCGGGCACGGCGATCCGCGAATCAATGGAGATTATCCAGGCCAACGGTGCAACGCTGGCTGGCGTGTTGATTTCGCTGGATCGTCAGGAGCGTGGTCGCGGAGAAATTTCCGCCATTCAGGAAGTGGAGCGGGATTACAACTGCACTGTGACGTCAATAATCACCCTGAAAGATCTGATTGCGTATCTGGAAGAGAAGCCTGAGATGGCGGACCATCTGGCAGCGGTAAAAGCGTATCGCGAAGCGTTTGGGGTTTAAGTGCATTGCCCGGTGGCGTTGTGCTTACCGGGCCTACCCGTTCGTAGGCCGGATAAGGCGACGCCGCCATTCGGCGATGGCGTTACTGTAATTGTGCTGCGACTAACGGCCAGCGGGCGTCAAAATCGTCCGTTGGACGGTATTTGAACTCGCTGCGCACGAAGCGGGAAAGCATCCCTTCACAAAACGCCAGAATCTGGCTCGCCAGCAGCGTTTCATCAATGCTGTATCCTTCACCCTCACGCATTTTCTTCTCGCGCAGAACCTGGCGCAGCTGCGCTTCAATGCGTTCGAAAAGCTGGTTAATGCGGCCCTGGAGTCTGTCCTGCTCAAACATCAGCGCGTGGCCGGTCAGGATACGGGTTAAGCCCGGATTGCGTTCACCGAAGCCCAGGATTAACAGCACTATCAGACGCAGACGCGCGGTAGTGTCTTTTTCGTCTTTCAGAATCAGGTTGATGCGCGTGATCAGGCTGTCTTCAATAAACTCGATCAGGCTGTCGAACATCCGGGTCTTGCTCGGAAAATGACGGTACAGCGCCGCCTCAGACACGCCTACGGAGGCGGCCAGTTTAGCGGTGGTGATGCGTTGACTGCCATCGCTGGATTCAAGCATCAGAGCCAGAGATTGAAGTATTTCTTCGCGACGATTCCTTTTCGCGGTTTGTTTTTCTGCCATGTTACAAAATACCCCTGAAAATAAGCACTTGCCAGGCTGGCATCCACACAGCGACCGCAAACGGACGTTTGCGGTTTGTTATTGCATTATGACGCTGTGAGATACGTGTTTGTCGGGCCGTTATTTGCGCCCGGAATGGCCGAAGCCGCCTTCGCCACGGTCAGTGGCGTCAAAGTCTGCCACCAGGTTAAATTCTGCCTGTACCACCGGTACAAAGACCATCTGTGCGATACGCTCGCCCGGTTCAATGGTGAAGCTGTCCTGACCACGGTTCCAGACGGAGACCATCAGTTGACCCTGATAGTCGGAGTCGATCAGGCCCACCAGGTTACCCAGCACAACGCCGTGCTTATGGCCCAGGCCAGAACGCGGCAGGATAACCGCTGCCAGCGACGGGTCAGCAATGTGAATCGCCAGGCCAGTCGGAACCAGGGTCGTGGCACCCGGAGCCAGTTCTACGGCGTCATCGAGACAGGCGCGCAGGTCAAGACCGGCAGAGCCGGAGGTGGCATAGGTTGGCAGCGGGAATTGCTCGCCAACACGCGGGTCCAGAATCTTAACGTCGATTTTTTTCATCATAACGGGTAACGATCTCGTCGAGTAAATGTTGGCCCAGGAGTTCCTTGCGCTCAAGCGGTAAGACTTTATCTCCATCCTGCCAGAAAAGGTGCAGTGCGTTGCTGTCGCTGTTAAATCCTTGTGTGGCCAGCGATACGTCGTTCGCGCAAATCAAATCGAGGTTTTTGCGGGTACGTTTTTGCCGGGCATATTCTTCCACATTATTCGTTTCTGCGGCAAACCCAACAACGTATGGCCGGTGGCTTTTTAGTGCGGCGACACCGGCAACAATGTCCGGGTTTTTCACCATTTTTAGTGTTAATTCATCGCCTTGCTTTTTAATTTTAGCCTCGGCGATCGTCTCAGCACGATAGTCTGCAACGGCCGCACAGCCAATAAAAATCTGCTGGCTTTGCGCATGTGCCTGCACGGCGGCTTCCATCTCCAGCGCGGTGGTAACGTCAATTCGCTTCACACACGCAGGCGTAGGCAGAGAGACCGGGCCGCTCACCAGCGTGACGTTCGCACCACGCTTCGCGGCGGCGGCGGCAATCGCAAAGCCCATTTTGCCGGAGCTATGGTTGGTAATGTAGCGCACCGGATCCAGCGGCTCGCGCGTGGGGCCCGCGGTAATCATGATGTTGAGATGTTGCAGATCGTTGACAGGCGAGAAGTGGGCTGCGGCCATATCAACAATCGTCAGCGGATCAAGCATGCGGCCCGGGCCAACATCGCCGCAGGCCTGGCTACCGCTGTCCGGACCCCAGATAAGCAGGCCGCGTGAGGCCAGGGTCTCAAGATTGTGCTGCGTAGCCGCGTTACGGTACATCTGCTGGTTCATGGCAGGCACGACGGCAACAGGCGCAGGTGTGGCCAGACAAATGGTGGAGACCAGGTCGTTTGCCATACCGGCCGCTACCCGGGCGATTAAATCAGCCGTGGCGGGGGCGAGGATAACCAGGTCTGCCCATTTCCCAAGCTCAATATGGCCCATCGCGGCTTCGGCGGCCGGATCGAGCAGGCTGTCAGATACCGGGTATCCTGAAACGGCCTGCAGGCTCAGAGGAGTGATAAAGGCTTTACCGCCTTCGGTTATCGCGACCCGCACATCTGCCCCGCGCTCGCGCAGACGACGCACCAGCTCCGGCGCTTTGTAGGCAGCAATACCGCCGCTCACGCCAAGAACGATTTTTTTATCGGCCAGGCTCATCATGATTCTTTCCTGTTGGGGTTCACCAGAGAGCGGGCATTTTATCACAATCCCCAAAACGGGGTGATTTTGTCCTTCGACCACTTTGCGAGGCGCTACGCAAGAACGCAACGTGGTCGTCGAGTGCCTGACTGGCCTGTGGCAGCATGCGGTTAAAAAAGGGAGAAAGAGCATGGAAGAAGAGGATGAGCCGCTGCTGCCGCGCGAAAAACTGCTGCGCTATGACGTCACCCTGTTAAAAGATGATGAACTGCTGGCGCTCTTTTTACGTACCGGAACGCCCGGTAAAACGGTATTTACGCTGGCAAAAGAGCTGATCTTACATTTCGGTTCTCTGCACGGTTTGCTGACCGCCGAACTGGCGCAGTTTAAGCACGTAGAAGGGATCGGTGTGGCGAAATATGCCCAGTTGCGGGCCATTGCTGAACTTGCCCGCCGTTTTTACAATGTCCGCATGGAGAAGGACGATCCGATCCTGACGCCAGCGATGACGCGTGAATACCTGCAAAGCCAGTTAACCGATATCGAGCGCGAGATCTTTATGGTGATCTTTGTCGATAACAGAAACCGGGTACTGAAACATAGTTGCCTCTTTGCCGGTACGTTAAGCCACGTTGAGGTGCATCCGCGAGAAATTGTGCGGGAAGCGATAAAAGTGAATGCAGCGGGCGTGATCCTCGCGCATAATCACCCCTCAGGCTGTGCAGAACCGAGCAGAGCGGACAAAGAAATCACCGAGCGCATTATCAAATGCTGTCAATTCATGGACATTCGTGTGCTGGACCATCTGATAATTGGCCGCGGAGAGTACATTTCTTTTGCAGAACATGGCTGGATTTAGGCTATTTCTCGCGATCCATCGGGATCTTTGTCTGTTCGGGACTTGAGCACACCGCCGAGTCAGCGTATACTACGCCACCTTTGAGAATCTCGGGTTTGGCATTTGGGCCTGGCAATCGAGAGTTCACTTAGAACTATGCGATGACCGGGCTGTAAAGCCTGACGAGGCGCCGATACCCCATACGAAGCTCGAGCTAATTTGATTTTTGGAGAATAGACATGTCCCGAGTCTGCCAAGTTACTGGCAAGCGTCCGGTGACCGGTAACAACCGTTCCCACGCACTGAACGCGACTAAACGCCGTTTCCTGCCGAACCTGCACTCTCACCGTTTCTGGGTTGAGAGCGAGAAGCGTTTTGTCACCCTGCGCGTATCTGCTAAAGGTATGCGTGTAATCGATAAGAAAGGCATCGATACAGTTCTGTCTGAACTGCGTGCCCGTGGCGAAAAGTACTAAGTACTTAAAGAGGAAATAAATCATGGCTAAAGGTATTCGCGAGAAAATCAAGCTGGTTTCTTCTGCTGGTACAGGTCACTTCTACACCACCACGAAGAACAAACGTACTAAGCCGGAAAAACTGGAACTGAAAAAATTCGATCCAGTTGTACGCCAGCACGTACTGTACAAAGAAGCTAAAATCAAATAATTTTAGTCTCCTTGTATCGAAAAACCCCGCAACTGCGGGGTTTTTTGCATTCTGTATCTCAACGGAGGAACCATGCCTGAATTACCTGAGGTAGAAACCAGCCGTCGCGGCATTGAGCCCCATCTGGTCGGTGCGACGATTCTTCACGCGGTTGTCCGTAACGGGCGTCTGCGCTGGCCGGTATCCGATGAGATCCATGCCCTGAGCGATAAACCCGTCCTTAGCGTGCGGCGCCGCGCGAAATACCTGCTGCTGGAGCTGCCCGACGGCTGGATCATTATCCACCTGGGGATGTCCGGGAGCCTGCGCGTTCTTACCGAAGAACTGCCTGCGGAAAAGCACGACCACGTGGATCTGGTGATGAGCAACGGCAAAGTGCTCCGTTACACCGATCCACGGCGCTTTGGCGCGTGGCTGTGGACGAAGGAGCTGGAAGGGCATAACGTGCTGGCGCATCTGGGCCCGGAGCCGCTCTCAGACGCGTTTAACGCGGAATACCTCAAGGCGAAGTGCGCGAAGAAGAAAAGCCCGATTAAGCCCTGGCTGATGGATAACAAGCTGGTGGTCGGCGTGGGGAATATCTACGCCAGCGAATCGCTGTTTGCGGCCGGGATCCACCCCGATCGGCTGGCCTCGTCGCTGTCGGCGCAGGAGTGCGAGCTGCTGGTTCGGGTGATTAAAGCCGTATTGCTGCGCTCGATTGAGCAGGGGGGGACAACGCTGAAGGACTTCCTGCAAAGTGACGGCAAGCCGGGCTATTTTGCCCAGGAGCTGCAGGTGTATGGCCGTAAGGGCGAACCGTGCAGAGTCTGCGGCACACCCATTATTGCCACGAAGCACGCCCAGCGCGCCACGTTCTACTGCCGTCAGTGCCAGAAATAGGGCTACTTGAGCTTTTCCATCAACGCCTGGTGGACGTTAACCGGCAGGAAATGGGTAACGTCCCCGTGATGGCGCGCCACCTCTTTCACCAGCGTGGACGAGATAAACGACCACTCTTTGGAGGGCATCAGGAATACGCTCTCCAGCTCCGGCATCAGGTGGCGGTTCATGTGCGCCAGCTGCATCTCATATTCGAAGTCTGCCACCGCGCGTAAACCGCGGATCAGAATGTTCGCCTGCTGGGCGCGGGCGAAGTTCGCCATCAGGTCGCTGAATCCGACAACCTCAACATTCGGCAGGTGCGAAATGGCATCGGTGGCGAGCTGCACGCGCTCGTGGAGGTCAAACATCGGCTTTTTGCTGGGGCTGGCGGCAATCGCCAGGATCACCTTGTCGAACATGCACGCCGCACGGGTGATGATATCAAGATGACCGTTGGTGATCGGATCGAAGGTACCCGGATAAATCGCTTTTGTGCTCATGGCTCACGTTTTCTCTGAGTAGCCGCGGCAGAGCGCCCACAGCTCGGTGTATTTGTTGAAAGTATACTGGGCATTGACTACCGCAAGTAACCAGCCCTGCTTACCGTCCAGCACGCCACCACGCAGCAGCAGCGTTTTCAGGAACGCGCCCAGCGTGTGGGTGAAGATTCCGGTCAGCGAGGCCTTCTTGCCGCGCTGGTGACGCTCCTGCGCCCATGTGGTGGCATAGTTGAGCTGTTTGCGCTGGAAGCTTGCGAAATCGCGGCAGGTCAGGTGCAGCAAATCGCCCGTCAGGGGGATGACCTGGGCATTGTCGCAGGCCAGAGATTCATGCACCAGATTGTCGTTGTACTGATACCGCTCGCGCTCGTAGAGGCGCGTCACGCGGTCAGGATACCAGCCGCTGTGGCGCATAAAACGGCCAAGGAAGTAGTTGCGGCGGGCAATGCTGTATACAGCACCAGGTTGAGGTGAGGAAAGCACCGCCTGAATGGCCTGCTGAAGCTCCGGCGTGATGCGCTCGTCAGTATCGAGCATCAGGACATAATCTCCGGTGGCAAACCCCTGCGCGCGCTGGCGCTGGAGGCCATAGCCTTGCCAGTCAGTATCGATAAAGACTTTTGCGCCCGCTGCCCGGGCAACGTCCACCGTGTTGTCCGTACTTCCGGAATCAAGAACGACTATCTCGTCAGCCCAGGCAACCGACGCCAGGCAGTCCGGAAGCAGGTCGGCGGCGTTTTTGGCGATCATCACGACCGACAGACGCGTTGACATCAGTGGCTCCGCTGGGGCAGGTAAGGTTGCAGAAGTTGCAGCAGACGGGTCAGGGCACCCTGGTTCTGGTGCAGCACTTCGACCGCATGTCGCCCGTACCACAGGCGATAATCTTCGTCAGTCAGAAGGGTTGAGACCTCTTTAACTACGGAGTCCGCATCGGTCACGGTAATTAAACCATCGGCCTGCTGTAATTTCGCGCAGATATCTTTGAAGTTAAACGTATGTGGCCCCATCAGCACCGGAATCGCGTGGGCTGCCGGCTCGAGCGGGTTATGGCCGCCGCGCTCCACCAGGCTGCCGCCGACAAACGCGAGGTCAGCAATGCCGTAGAGCAGCATCAGTTCGCCCATCGTATCGCCAATCACCACCTGGGTGCTGCCAGACGGGATCTCCCCGCTGCTGCGCAGCGTGAAGCTGAAACCGGCTTTCTGCACCATTTCACGGGCATCTTTAAAACGTTCCGGATGGCGGGGCACGAGGATCAGCAGTAAGTCCGGGAAGGTTTCCAGCAGCTTTCGGTGCGCCTGCAGGATAATCTCTTCTTCGCCATCATGGGTGCTGGTCGCAATCCAGACCTGACGACGCGGGGCCCACTGGCGGCGAAGCGTGATGGCGCGGGCGGCGAGTTCAGGGGTAACCGAAATATCAAATTTCAGGCTACCCGTCACCGCAAGCTGGTTGCGTTTGAGGCCCAGAGAGATAAAGCGTGCCGCATCTTCTTCATTCTGCGCGGCAATCAGGGTGATTTTGCTCAGCAGGCGGCGCATAAATTTACCCAGCTTGTCGTAACCTTTCGCCGAGCGCTCTGACAGGCGCGCGTTGGCAATCACCAGCGGAATTTTACGGGCATGCAGGGCGGAGATCATGTTCGGCCACAGTTCGGTTTCCATCACAATCACCAGCTTCGGGCGAACGGTATTCAGGAAACGATTCATGGCGCAGGGGAGATCGTAAGGGAGATAGACGTGATGAACGTCTTTGCCAAAAGCGGATAACGCGCGCTCCGAGCCGGTTGGCGTCATCGTCGTGACGGTAATCGGCAGCGACGGGTAGCGGTGACGCAGGGCGCGAACCAGCGGGATTGCCGCCAGCGTTTCACCGACAGAAACGGAATGCAGCAAAATACCGTCCGGCGCGACTTTATTGCGGCAGAAGCCATAGCGTTCAGCCCAGCGTTTACGATACGCAGGCGCTTTACGGCTACGAAGCAACAGTCTCAGCCACACCAGTGGCTGAATGATGTAGAGCAGAGCGGTATACAACAATTCCAAGCGATTATCCGTTTTTTTAGTTTCGGCGGGCAAATTCTAAGCATTTAAGCCAGGTAAAGCTATCTCTTATGCCAGATACCGTTTCAGACGGAAATAACGGCGTCCCAGGCGCCAGTGCTGGCGCAGCCCACGGGCGTTTTTCCAGATTAGCGACCAGATCCCGCGGTCAAACAGCTCGCGGATGATTTCACGCTTTTTGCTCTGATCGCCGATGTTGTTAATGGCGTGAAGAATGCCCAGACCCTCTTTGGCAATCTGCCACTGGCAGGCCGGCACATGGCGCACCGCATCCGGGTAACGCTGGTTGATTGCATCCAGCATTTCGAGGATTTTCATGTAGTGGCGGGCGTTGCGCATTCGCGTGTCGTCCGTTCCCGGCGTGTGCGACACCGAGGCCGAGTGGATCAGGTAATCGTAAAAGGTTTCGTCGGTGTACTGCACGCGTTTGGCGGTCAGCAGCACTTCAGTGGTCCAGGGGATATCCTGGTGGCGCAGACCGTGTTCAAAGGTGAAGCCCTGCTCCTTGATGAAAGCATGGCGGTAGATATTCAGCCAGGTCACGTGCAGGAACTTTCGCGATGAAAGCGCGCGCTGAAGCCAGGTTGGGCCGTCCAGTACGTCGGTGGACTGCAGCTTGTCGGACGGGAAGATCTTTTTCGACGGGCGTCCGTCGTCGTAGATATAGGTACCGTTGCAGGTCGCGACATCAAGATCGTTCTTTTTGGCCATCTCAAGCAGGCGCGGGTACATGCCCGGATAAATCACGTCGTCGATGTCCGGGAAGGCGACGTATTCGCCCGTTGCCACCGCCAGGCCGGTATTACGCGCGGCCGACACGCCCTGATTGGCCTGATCGATAACTTTGTAGAAGGGGAATTCGCTGGCGTACTGCGCAATGATGGTGGAGGAGCTGTCGCTTGACCCGTCGTTCACAACGACCAGTTCCAGACTGTCCAAATGTTGAGCTTTAATGCTGTCGAAAAATGCATTGAGGAATTTTTCACCGTTATAAACGGCGACCACGAGGCTCAATAAAGGTTTGTCGGACATGCTTTCTCCGTTGTGTTCAGGGCAGGCCACCCAATATGGTGGTACCATTCGCGCTGTATTATATCTGGTGGATACTAAAAACATATGCCTGGAGGGACAAAGATCGTTTCAGGTGGAAAATTAGCGTCACGCGGGCGAGATTTTTAACAGGAAATATATGCATATTGTTCACACTGAAGCAGACGGCGGCAAAGGCGGGCAGCCTCTGCGCATTATCAACGAATCGCTTGGGATGATTCAGCGTGGCCATCAGGTGACTCTCCTTTGTCCGGAAACTGCGCCGCTCCACGCGCTGGCACGCAATGCCGGTCTGACGGTGGTCACGATGCCGTTGAAGCGTAAGAACCTTAAAAACCTGCAGGTGCTGCGTCGCTGGATGAAGGATAACCGTCACTCGATTGACGTCATCAACAGCCATAACTCTGCCGATACCTGGCTGGTGGCGCTGGCGAATCTGACGCTGTCCAACCCTGTACCACTGGTGAGAACCCGTCATGCGTCCGGCGTACCGCGCAACAACTGGACGACCCGCTGGCTCTTCCGCACGGCCTGCGCGCATATCGTGACCACCGGCGAGGCGCTGCGCCATCAGGTGGCAAATATTGGCGTGCCGATGTCTCAGAGTACGTCGGTGCCAAGCGGTGTCGATACGCAGCGTTTCCATCCGGGAGATAAGCACCAGGCCCGGGTTCATTGTGGTTTGTCGCAGGACGATTTCTGGCTGGGCGTGGTATCGCATTTGCGCCCGAACAAAGGCCATAGCGTACTGCTGCGCGCCCTGGCGAAAATCGACAATCCACACATCAAGCTGGCGATTGTCGGCGAAGGTCCGCACAAAGCTACGCTGGAACAGGAAATCACCGCCCTGGGGTTACAGCAGCGCGTGGTCATGGCGGGACATCAACCCGATCCGGAACGCTGGTTTCCGGCCTTTGATATTGCGCTCAGCCCTTCGCACGATATGGAAGGTGTTCCGCAGGGCGTGCTGCAATCGTTAGCCAGCCGTATTGCCACCATTGCGACGGATGCGGGTGGAACGGGAGATGCGGTGATTAACGGGCAGACGGGAGTGCTGGTCGCGCAGCGCGACGAAAACGCGCTGCACGATGCCATAATGAAACTCTATGACGACTCAGCCCTTCGTGAGACGCTCGCGCAACAGGGATATGACTACCTGAGCACGCACTTTACCCGCGAATGTATGCTGGACGCGATGGAGAAAGTCTTCTCCGATGCCGCTCAGCGCAGCAAATCACGATAAAGCGCCTGTAGCTCTTTCGCCATTCTGTCCAGGGTGAAGGGCTCGGCGGTTGCACGCGCAGCGGCGGAGTAATCGACACCCTGTTCACGGCCTTTCAGCCACAGCGAGATGGCCTGCTGGTAGCCTTCGCTGTCCAGCGCATCGCGCACCCAGCCGTTTTGACCCTCGGTTATCCACTCCGCCGCGCCGCAGCCGTGGCTGGTAAGCAGCGGCAAACCACAGGCCAGCGCTTCCACGCAGACGTTCGGGAAGGGATCGTAGAGCGTCGGCAGGATAAGGGCATCCGCCGTGCCATAGACTTCACGCACGTTGGCAACGGGGCCCAGGAACTTCACTCGTGAGGAAATCCCCAGCGCCTGTGCCAGCTTTTCGAACTTCCGCGCATGTTTATCGCGGCCGGCAATCAGCAGCCAGACGTCAGGATGCGCCACAATGGCGCGCAGCGCGGTGGCGACGCCTTTGCGGCTGAAGCCTGACCCAACATACGCCAGCACCGGTGCGTCAGGAGGAATACCCAGGGCATCACGCTGCGAAAGGGCGCGGACCTCAGGGCTAAACTGAACGGTGTCCACGCCGTTGTAGATCACCGTCAGCTTGTCGTCCGGCAGCCCGAAGCGACGCACGATATCATCGCGCACCATCTTCGAATTACAGATCACCTTGCGCAGCTGCGGATGGGTAAACATCTGCGCCTCGGCCTGCAGAATGTAGCGGTGATAGCGGCTCAGAGATTGCGCCCAGCGCGCCAGCGGCGACAGAATGCGGCCATATTGCTCAAGCCAGGTGGCGTGAACACCGTCGCCTGCCCGGAAGATGGTGGCTCCCGGTATGCGTTCGTGGCTTTGCACAATATCAAACTGCGCAAAATGCGCGGCGGCTTCGAGGGCAAAACCGGATTCACGCGCGATGCGATTGTGAAACGGCGGATTGACCGTCAGCGTTTTCCAGCCTGCGGCATCCTCCCACTGGCGGGCAATCAGCGTGACATCAAGGGAGGTATCCTGCGCCAGCACGTTCAGCGCACGCGAGACGAAACGCTCTGCGCCACCGTTGGGGTTGTAGGTCTGTCGGACAATCGCCAGCTTCATGCAGGGGTTTCCGTTTCCAAGAGCATCGTATCAATGGCGCTCAGCACCTGCTGTGGGGTGATGGCCGTGATGCAGTCAGAGACACCGCTGTCTCCGCAGCCCGCTTTGCCGCACGGCTGGCAGGTAAACCCGGCCACGATTACACGATAATTTACCCCCCACGGCGCCCATTTGATGGCGCCGGTAGGGCCAAAGATGGCGACGGTTGGCGTACCGACAGCGCTCGCAAGATGCATTGGCATGGAATCCACGCCGAAGTACACCCGGGCGTGCTTCATGAGCGCGCCCAGCTCTTTCAGGTTCAGCTGACCGCTTAAATCAAAGACCGGCTGGGTGAGGGCTGCGCGCAGCGCATCCATATAGGCCTTCTCTTCTTTTGACGGTGCGGCGGAGAGGACGATCGGCAGGCCGCGCGCCGCCAGGTTATCAATGGTCGCTGCCAGCTTTTTGATATCCCAGGCCTTAAACATCCAGCGCGAGGTCGGGTGAACCAGAATGTAGGATTTACTCGTGAGCCCAAACCCGGCCAGCTTTTCGGCCACAGAGGCTTCTGCCGCGTCACCGGGCACAAAAAGCGTATGTTTGTCTTCATCGGACTGCGGATGAATGCCGATCCGGCGCAGGGCATCCAGATTAACCTCCACCATATGACGGCTGTTGTCCTGAATCGCCGGATAGAGCGTGGTGAACGATTTCACCCAACGACGACGCGCCAGGCCCCCGCGCTTATCCGGCTTAAAGCCGACGGAGACGCGCGGTTTCAGGCGACGCGCCAGGCGCGCGCCGTGCCAGTGTTCGGTCAGGTTAATCAGCACGTCATACTGACGGCCTTTCAGGGTGTTCAGCAGGGCGCGGTAGAGGCGGAATTGTTCAAACCAGCCCTTCTTGCGCCAGTTGCGCCCAATAGTGTGCACCTGGTCGATATGCGGGTGGCTGGTCAGCATCGCCTGGGTATCGTCATAAACCAGCGCATCGACTTCCACGTTCGGCCAGTTCTTTTTCAGCACGGTAAAAACCGGCGAGGTAAGCAAAACGTCACCGTGGTGACGAAGCTTAATAATCAGCACGCGCTTTGGCGGGCGCTCCGCTGAGAAAAAATCAGACATAGGCTCTCTCTGCTGCCAGCAAAGGCTCTAATTGCGCAAATACCGCAGCGGCGCTGAGGTCGCTCAGCTGCGATGAGTGTTCCGGGCGGCAGATATATTGATTTTTTCCATAGCCGCCGATAAGCCCCGGGTCCGTTGGGCCGTAAAGCGTAATATTAGGACGGTCCAGCGCCGCCGTCAGGTGGCTGAGTCCCGTATCCACGGAGACCACTGCCGTAGCGCCTGCCAGCGCCTGAGCGACGCCATCCAGCTTCATGCGCGGCAGAACGTCCACATAATCAAACCCTGCCGCCAGGCGTTTGGCCCGCGCCTCTTCGTGCGGTGCACCCCACGGGAGTTTGATACGTAACCCCTCACTCCCCAGCAGGCCGATCAGTTCGCGCCAGTGCGCTTCCGGCCAGTGCTTGTCGTCGCGGGTCGTTGCATGAAGGAAAATCAGGTAGGGTGCGTCTGTTTGTTGCGAACCGTGCAAAAAATGCTGCGAAATGGCGTAATCGCCCTGCGTTTCCGGCTTTGCATAGCCAAGACTCTTTGCAAATAGCTCGCGGGTACGTTCCACCGCGTGCTGCTGCTTCGCGATGTGGTGGCGGTGGTTATAGAACAGGCTCGCCAGCGGTTCGCGGGCGGTTTGCCAGTCCATGCCGTGCTTTACGCCGCGCGCCAGTCGCGTCACCAGCGCGGCGCTTTTGACCAGCCCCTGCGCGTCGATGATGGCATCATAACGCTGCGCCTGTACCGCCTCGCGGAAGGCTTTGCGTTCGGCTTTAATCGGCGCGGAGAACCACGCTTTCCGCCAGCGGCGAATCGCCACCGGGATCACGCGGTCGACCGCTTCATGCCAGGTGGGGATCTGCGCGAAGCCCTCTTCCACCACCCAGTCAAAACGAATGCCCGGTACGGCCTGCATGGCGTCCGTCAGTGACGGTAGCGTGTGCAGAACATCGCCCATCGACGAGGTTTTAACGATCAGTACCCGCATTCGTTATCCTTCTTCGCTCAACAGCAGTTCGTTAAGCTCTTCAAGAACGCGCTGCGGGGTAATGTCGATCAGGCTCTGATGATAACCTTCAGCGGCATCGCCTTTGCGCACCTTGTGGTAGCCGGTGATCAGGCGAATAACGCGCGCTTTATGGGAAAGCGGAGGCGTAAAGTCCGGGCTGCTTGGCCCATACAGCGCCACCAGCGGACGGTTGAGCGCAGCGGCGACGTGCATCAGGCCTGAATCGTTGGTAACCACAGCGTGGCAGGCAGCAATCAGGATAACCGCCTGCTCAAGCTGCGTTTCTCCCGCCAGGTTGCGGCACCAGGCCTGCTGTTCATTACTGAGCGTCGCGAGAATTTCGTTGCCCGCCTCGTGGTCTTTTGCCGAACCGAACAGGACAATCTGGTAGCCTTCGTCGATCAGCTGTTTCGCCAGCTCTGCATAGTGGTAGTGCGGCCAGCGTTTTGCCGGGCCGAACTCGGCGCCAGGGCAGAAGCCAATCATCGGACGTTCAGCCGAAAGGCCAAACGCGCTGCAGGTCTGGGATTTTTCACCGTCGTTAACCTGAAGCTGGGGCCAGAGCAGCGGCTGCGGCAGGTCTTTCGCGCTGCGCATCACGCCTTTGTCATAGGCCAGCGCCACGTAGCGCTCCACCATTAATGGCCAGGCCGCTTTATCCAGCACGCGCGCATCGTTCAGCAGGCCGTAGCGCATTTCGCCGCGCCAGCCGGTGCGATGCGGAATGCCCGCAAAGAAGGGCACCAGGGCAGATTTAAAGGAGTTGGGCAGAACATACGCGCGGTCATACCGCTTCTCGCGCAGGCTATGGCCGAGCTTGCGGCGTTCGCCAATTTCCAGCGCCCCGTGGCCGAGCGGCATCGGGATAGCTTCATTCACTTCCGGCATACGCGATAACAGCGGACGGCACCACGCGGGTGCCATCACGTCGATTATCGCCTGGGGATAGCGCGCCTTGAGCGTGCGATAGAGACTTTGCGACATCATCATGTCGCCCACCCATGACGGGCCGATCACCAGAATCTTCATACTTACGCGTCGCGGTTCAGCCAGGCCATATACTCCGTTACGCCTTCGGCAACGGTTTTGAACGGCTTGTCATAACCCGCTGCGCGCAGGTTAGTCAGGTCAGCCTGGGTGAACGCCTGATAGCGGCCTTTCAGCTTGTCCGGGAACGGAATGTACTCAATGCTGCCTTTTTTGTGGTACGCCAGCGTGGCGTCAGCCACCGCCTGGAAGGACTCTGCGCGGCCGGTACCCAGGTTGAAGATGCCGGACACGCCGTTTTCCCAGAACCACAGGTTTACGGCCGCCACGTCGCCCACGTAAACGAAGTCACGCTTAAAGCCGTCGCTGCCTTCGAACAGTTTTGGACTTTCACCGTTATTCAGCTGGGTGTTCAGGTGGAACGCCACGCTCGCCATGCTGCCTTTGTGGCCTTCGCGCGGTCCGTAGACGTTGAAGTAGCGGAAGCCGACGATCTGCGAGTTCGCTTCTGGCAGTACCTGACGCACGTACTCGTCGAACAGGAATTTGGAGTAGCCGTAGACGTTCAGCGGCTGCTCATATTCGCGGGACTCGATGAAGTCCGAGGTGCGCCCGCCGTAAGTGGCGGCAGAAGAGGCATACAGGAACGGAATTTCACGCTCCAGGCAGTAGTGCAGGATCTCTTTGGAGTACTGATAGTTGTTGTCCATCATGTACTTGCCGTCCCACTCGGTGGTGGAGGAACACGCACCTTCGTGGAAGATGGCTTCGATCTCGCCGAACTCTTCGCCCGCCATAATCTGGATAAGGAAGTCTTCTTTATCCATGTAGTCAGCGATGTTCAGATCCACCAGGTTGACGAACTTGGTGCCGTCTTTCAGGTTGTCAACCACCAGGATGTCGGTGATGCCTTTGTCATTGAGAGCCTTAACAATATTGCTGCCGATAAAGCCTGCGCCGCCGGTAACGATGATCATAACTGTAACCTTTGAAGTGTGGAGCCCGGGGACAATCCCGGACGCTAATGTTTCTATCATATCATTAGTATGGCTGCCCTTCAGCCATTCACCGACATAGCGCAAGGGTACACGTGATTTATGCTGCAAAAACGACAAGAGATGACGTGTCATCTCGTCATGAACTATAGGTTTGGGTAATATGTCCCGAAATTTGCCGAGTCTGGAGAATTGCAATGCGTGGTGATTTTTACAAACAGTTAAACAGCGACCTCGAGACCGCACGTGCGGAAGGGTTGTTCAAGGAAGAGCGTATTATCACGTCTGCACAGCAGGCGGACATCACCGTTGCCGACGGCAGCCATGTGATCAACTTTTGTGCGAACAACTACTTAGGTCTTGCGAATCACCCTGAGCTGATTGCCGCGGCAAAAAACGGCATGGATACCCACGGTTTTGGTATGGCCTCAGTACGCTTTATCTGCGGTACCCAGGACAGCCACAAGCAGCTTGAGCAAAAGCTGGCGAACTTCCTCGGAATGGAAGACGCGATTCTCTACTCCTCCTGCTTCGACGCCAACGGCGGCCTGTTCGAGACTCTGCTCGGCGCAGAAGATGCGATTATCTCCGACGCCCTGAACCACGCCTCCATCATCGACGGCGTACGCTTGTGTAAAGCGAAGCGTTTTCGCTACGCCAACAACGACATGGTTGAGCTGGAAGCGCGCCTGAAAGAGGCCCGTGAAGCGGGCGCTCGCCATGTGCTGATCGCCACCGACGGCGTATTCTCCATGGACGGCGTGATCGCCAACCTGAAGGGCGTGTGTGACCTGGCGGATAAATACGACGCGCTGGTGATGGTCGATGACTCTCACGCGGTCGGTTTTGTCGGCGAAAATGGTCGCGGCTCCCACGAATACTGCGACGTAATGGGTCGCGTGGACATCATCACCGGCACGCTGGGCAAAGCGCTCGGCGGCGCATCCGGCGGCTATACCGCTGCGCGTAAAGAGGTGGTGGAGTGGCTGCGCCAGCGCTCGCGTCCGTATCTGTTCTCCAACTCCCTGGCACCGGCGATTGTTGCCGCCTCCATCAAAGTGCTGGAGATGGTGGAGTCCGGCGCTGAACTGCGCGACCGTCTGTGGTCCAACGCGCGTCTGTTCCGTGAAAAAATGAGCGCAGCAGGGTTCACCCTGGCTGGTGCTGACCACGCGATCATTCCGGTGATGCTGGGTGATGCGGTCGTGGCGCAGAACTTTGCCCGCGAACTGCAGAAAGAAGGGATTTACGTCACCGGGTTCTTCTTCCCGGTGGTGCCAAAAGGTCAGGCGCGTATCCGCACCCAGATGTCTGCGGCGCATACGCCTGAACAAATTGAACGTGCGGTGGAAGCCTTTACCCGCATCGGTAAACAGCTGGGCGTCATTGCCTGAGGACGTGTGATGAAAGCGTTATCCAAACTGAAAGCGGAAGAAGGGATTTGGATGACCGACGTGCCGGAACCGGAAGTCGGTCATAACGATCTGCTGATCAAAATTCGTAAAACGGCTATCTGCGGTACTGACGTTCACATCTACAACTGGGACCAGTGGTCGCAGAAAACCATTCCTGTACCGATGGTTGTCGGTCACGAATATGTCGGTGAAGTGGTGGGTATCGGCCAGGAAGTGAAAGGCTTCAAAATCGGCGACCGCGTCTCCGGTGAAGGTCACATTACCTGCGGCCATTGCCGTAACTGCCGCGGCGGGCGTACGCACCTGTGCCGCAATACCATCGGCGTGGGCGTGAACCGTCCGGGCTGCTTCGCGGAATACCTGGTGATCCCGGCCTTTAACGCCTTCAAAATCCCGGACAATATTTCTGACGATCTGGCCTCCATTTTCGATCCGTTCGGCAACGCCGTGCACACGGCGCTCTCCTTCGATCTGGTCGGTGAAGACGTGCTGGTCTCCGGCGCGGGACCCATCGGCATTATGGCGGCAGCCGTGGCGAAGCATGTAGGTGCGCGCAACGTCGTGATCACCGATGTAAACGAATACCGCCTGTCGCTGGCGCGCAAAATGGGCGTCACCCGCGCTGTGGATGTCTCGAAAGAGAGCCTGACCGACGTGATGGAAGAGCTGGGCATGACCGAGGGCTTCGATGTGGGTCTGGAGATGTCCGGTGCGCCACCGGCGTTCCGCACCATGCTCGACACCATGAACCACGGTGGCCGTATCGCGATGCTGGGTATCCCGCCGTCGGATATGTCCATCGACTGGAACAAAGTGATCTTCAAGGGGCTGTTCATCAAGGGCATCTATGGTCGTGAGATGTTTGAGACCTGGTACAAGATGGCGGCGTTGATTCAGTCCGGTCTGGATCTGTCCCCGATTATTACTCACCGTTTCTCCATCGATGAGTTCCAGCAGGGCTTTGACGCGATGCGTTCCGGCCAGTCAGGGAAAGTGATTCTGAGCTGGGATTAAATCTGCCTGCTGGCACCACTTTTACGGGTGCCAGCGTTCTTTCTTAGCGGTTTGACTTTCCAGAGGTTACTTGTTAACTTTTGGCGAAATTTTCTC
The DNA here is from genome assembly GCF_049238285.1 of Enterobacter cloacae complex sp. IR53041. Classification (NCBI taxonomy): domain Bacteria; kingdom Pseudomonadati; phylum Pseudomonadota; class Gammaproteobacteria; order Enterobacterales; family Enterobacteriaceae; genus Enterobacter; species Enterobacter cloacae complex sp. IR53041. The sequence continues at coordinate 27,581 of NZ_JBMKHB010000035.1, forward strand.
CATTCCGTCTTCTCCGCACGTTCATTCAAGTAGTTAAAATGATTGCGTCAGGAAAGATTCTGCCAGGCTAATTAGGTCATTATGTCCACACTGTTTCCACAGAAGTTGGTTGAGACACCTTCGCGATTTACCGCTTTCTTAACTTTCTTTATTTCCCTGCTAATAGTCATTGGCGTTAATATTATACATGCTAAATATAATGCGGTAATTAACCGTGCGCTGGTTTTTGCGCTGATATTGCTGGCGTTAAAATGTATAAACAATAAAATATTCAGAAATGTACTTGCGATTATTTTATTAATTCCAGTCGCGGCAGACATCACTTTACAGTTATATGCCTGGAGTAATTTCAATTCTGCGTTTAGCTATGGGTTTGCGCTAAGCGTACTTAATACGACACCGGGTGAAGCAAGTTCGATGCTCGGTTTGTACTGGCGCGATTGCCTGATTTTTATCGCCCTCTCGGCGTTTTTCATTTTTACCACCAATACCGGGATATGGCCTGTCGCGCCGCGTTTTCGTCGCTGGCCCGCCATTGCGCTTGCCGTCACGCTGCTGGCTTTTTATGGTCAGGCCTTGCAGCATCAACTCAGGAAAAGCAGCGTAGAGAGCCTGGCGCAGCGCGTGGTTCAGGCAACACCTGTCAGCACGTCTAAAGTCTTTATGCAGGCCATCGAAGATAATGCCGTGGTGGCCAATATCGGTAATAACATTCCTGATTATAAAATCACGCTATCCGATACTGGCATCGAAAACTATGTATTGATTATTGGTGAGTCTGAGCGCACGGCAAATATGGGTATCTATGGTTATCCTCGAGATACGACACCGGAGCTGGAGAAGCAAAAATCGCAGCTATTATTGTTCCGTAATGCTGTAACGCCTGCTCCGGTCACGATTATGGCGGTTCCGCTGGCGTTGACCGCCGATACTGTGAATGCACGAGATCCTCGTAAGTATGGCGATAACGTCATCAATATCGCTAACAAAGCGGGATATGATACGTACTGGTTTAGTCGTCAGGGTAAAGGAGGGGCGCATAATAACGTCATTACCGGAATTGCCCTGAACACGAAACAGCATGAGTGGATTGACGGGGGCTACGACGAAGACCTTCTGCCGCTGTTGCGGAATGCGTTAAAAACGCCGGGCAAGAAACTGATTGTTCTGCATTTGTACGGAAGTCACGAACCTTCCTGTCGACGCTTCCCTGCCAGCCAGGCGGTGCTGCAGGGTGATAATGAAGCTGATGATTGTTATGACAATTCGGTGCGATACACAGACACAGTGATGGGCAACGTTTTTAGCCTGCTCGAAAACTCGCGCTCATCCGTCATGTATTTCTCAGATCATGGCTTGATTCGCGATCCGAAACGTGCTGTAGCTTACTCGCACGGGAACGTTAATCCTCCACGCGAGGCGTTGCAGATCCCCGTGTTTATCTGGTACGGAAATCAGGTGGATTCTAGCAAGCAATACACCGGAGATTACAATACCGTGTGGTCAGCTGATGATATTAATACGCTGGCAGAGCTGTGGCTTGGAATCCATCGCCAGGGGGAGACTGTCCAGTCGGTACAGTCCTGGCTCGCTGGTTATAATAAGGACGTTACTGTGCTGGACACGACCGGGAAGTCCTATGACTGGCGTAATATTCGTTAACACAGGTGCGATAAACTTGCCTTTAGCAGCGTGCTAGTCTGCTTTGCCTTTATAGTAAATGGAATGATGATGATTAATGTAGAACGAGATAAGGTCCAGTTTGTATTGCTGCAGCTACTCTTCGGACTGTGTGCTTTAGCTTTTGGTTGCGTCGTTGTTTCACCTAACTTATCCGCCAAAATTTTGGGCCTGGCGGGTGTGACAGCATTCGTTATTTTCTTATTGGATATTAAAAACTTCAGAAAGAACGATGCATTCTGGCTTTGTCTGGTCCTGTTGATTATTGGGATTTGCGATTTGGCCTGGTACCGGATGTATAAGGTTGACAGTGAGGCGATCAACTCGTATCGCGCCTATCTGGAAGTCGGGAAAATCTGCCTTTTCGGTGCATTCTCCATCTTCATGCTTGTGAGCAGGGAGCAATTCAAAATCGGCAGCAATAAGATTCATATGTTGCTGGTCATCACGCTGCAGGCGATGATTATTGTCTATGCAGGATACCAAAATATTTTTCTTGGTAACCAAAGGGTTACGTTTTCTCTTGCCGGTGGGGCGGATGCGACAGGGGCCGCTTATACCATTGCATTTATTTCGTTCTACACGATTCTGGTGCTTCAGCACAGTTTAAGTAGATGGAAAGAGTTGTTTGTACTCGGGCATTTTTTTATCACTTTCCTGGTACTGGTGGCGACAGAAACTCGAGCAGCCATTCTGACCTATCCGATTATTTTCTTCGCATTGCTGGTAGTGAAGTTCTACAAGGAAAAGCATATCCCATGGAAGGGAGTTGTGGTTTTCCTGATCGCGTTGCTGGCTGGTGCATTTATGATGAAAGACAGCCTGATAAAGCGTTATAACGACTTTAACAATGACATTGTTTCCTATGATAAAGCGAACAGTGCCACTTCTGTTGGGGCTCGTTTTGCTATGTGGAAAACGGGATTAGCTGCGTCTAAAAATAATTATTTATGGCAGTCGACAGATGAGCGAAACGCAAAGATAATTGCCGAGGTTAATAAAGACCCAAGCTTGTCAGGCGCGCTGGATCACATCCGCGGTCATCTTCATAATGAAATCGTCGAAACGCTTTCAGTGAAAGGACCTTCAGGCGTTCTTCTTTATATTCTGTTTGTGATATCGCTTGGCTGGTATGCATTACGTAAACGTAAAAGTATTATACTTTTCGCGTTCCTGGTTTCGATTGTTATGTTCGGCGTAGGTGGTGTGATGTTCTATTCTAAAACAACTCCTGTTGCGTGGATGTTGACGCTGATAATGTCGATTGTTTTCCTGGAACAAAACAAACATCGTACTGTCATTAAGTAACCGTTTTGATTCTCCCTCGGGAAAAAGGTATTCTTCCGAGGGAGAAATACCTTTTACCAGACGAGTACCCCATGAACGAACTGATTTCAGTCATCATCACCACCCACAACAGAGAGGCGTTGCTGGAACGCGCAATTCGTTCAGTTATTGCTCAGACATATCCCGCAGTAGAATTGGTTATTGTTGATGACTGCTCCAATGAGAAAACCCCTCAACTTATCGAGCGTATGCGCGCTGAGTGTGAGGCGCGCTTTGTACATTTCATCTACGAGCGTAACGAAAAGAACAGCGGTTCTAACTTCAGCCGTAACCGGGGCTATGCGCTTTCGCACGGCGTGTTTGTAACGGGGCTTGATGACGACGATTATTTCCTGCCAGAGCGTCTGACGAAGCTCGCTGAGCGGTATGATGATAAGTATGCTTTCGTGACGGACACGCCCGCCAGGTTGGACAAAACCCACCGCACCTATCCAGAAACTGATGACAAACGAATCATTGAGCTGCAGGATATTCTGTGTGAAAACGTGGTTGGCAATCAGGTATTGACCACAAAAGAAAAACTGTTAGGCGTAGGCGGATTTTCCCCTGAAATTAAACAGCAGCAAGATCGCGATGTGTGGATTAAATTAATTCTGAAGTATGGTCCAGGAATCAAATACAGTTTCAGTACTGCGATGGTGGATGCTGAACACGGGTGCGATCGGATTACGTCGCAGGTTAAAAAATACAATGCGTATCGGAAACTCTATTTTAAATACCGCCGGCACATGTCTGAAGTGACCCGCAGCAATAATTTATTCCAACTTATGTCGTTTCGTGGCTTTACATCATCGCGCATGAATTGCTTATTACGTGGGCGTAAAAAAGATGCTAAATTAAAAATGAAACTGTTTCGCCGTACGCTAAAAGAGCTATTCTGAATTTAATTAGGTGAAATGATGAATCTCAATGCAACGAATAAGCTCATCAAGAAAACCCGGCGCTGGCACAAAAAAACGGGTTTTTCTCTTTTTCAGCGTGCTGCTTGCCATTTTGAGCGGAAGAAAAAAGAAGCGATTTTTAGCATTATTGATGATCTCAAGGTTCAACCTGACGATTCGCACACAGCGGAACCGATGCAATCAAACATTATCTGGATCTGCTGGTTCCAGGGGCTGGATAACGCGCCTGAGTTAGTTAAACGCTGTGTCGACTCTGTTTATAAACACTCAAATGGATATGAGATTGTAATTATTACTGAAGATAATTTTTCGGATTATATCACACTACCTGGTGTGATTATTGAGAAATATAATTCTGAATTGATCGGTAAAGCTCACTTCTCTGATTTATTACGTTGCTGTTTATTGTATGAATATGGCGGTGTATGGCTTGACTCTACCATATTTATGGCTCATGATTTACCTTCCTACCTTGCCAATTACTCATTTTGTTCTTTGCGTTTCACTCCAGCAGATTGCTCTGGGAGTATTAGCAACGGTTTCTGGACAACTTATTTTTTGGTTTCCGAGAAAAATGGCTATTTAATCGGTAATGTAATGAATGTGCTTTTAGAATACTGGCAAAAGCATGATAAAATCATAGACTATTTTTTAATGGATTATATCTTTTCTTATTATTTTGAAAACGATAGCCACTCAAGAGAAATTATTTTATCTCAACCTGTGCTCGGTGAAAATCGTTTTTTACTAAAAAATAGTATGAATGAGCATTTCTCACTTGAAATACAAAAACAATTTATGGAAGACCCTATAGGCATATATAAATTGTCTTATAAAGGGTCTTACCGTACTTCAAACAACGGCCAGCCGACAATATATAGCCTGATCCTTGATGGCACTTTCGAACTAAAGTGAGAAAAAAGCCACCATGACGGTGGCTTATTATCGTCAGGCTTTCTTACCCCATCCCTGCCACTGCTGCTGGACGTATTTCACCAGCGCACTGTTACTGATGCTCTCTCCGATGACAGAGAAGAAGCGGGTCGCGTAGACCGGTTCAAGCGGCTGCTTCGGTACACAGCGCTTCACGCCGCGGAACGGATTACGCGGTGCAGTCGGCACGGGCTGCGCAGAATTCGGCGTAGAGCTATCCACCTGCGGCTCATTCAGCAGATCGCTCGGGCGCACCAGCGTGATATCAGAAGGTAAAGTCGGCAGCATTTGCTGCAGGACGCGAACGGTAGACGGGTGGGGGTGACCAATGGCAATGGCCGAACCATTGCGGCGGGCCAGCTGTACCGCGCGATTAAACTGCACGCGAATATCGGCTTCGTTCTGGGTATCATCCAGGAACACCTTGCGCTTAATCACCTTTACGCCCGTTCCCTGAGCGGCGCGCATCGCCTGGCTGTTGCCGATGGTCATGCTGTCGAGGAAGTAGAGATTGTAACGCTCCAGCGCCTGCATCACTTTTAGCATCCCGTACAGGCTGGAGGTCATCGCGCTGCCCATATGGTTGTTCAGCCCTACGGCATACGGCACCTTGTTGTAGGCGTCTCGGATGATGCGCTCAATCTCCTCACTGCTCATATCCGGGCGCAGGGTATCTTTTTCCAGCGGCTGCTTGCTGAGTGGGGCCATAGGCAGGTGGATGAGAACCTGATGCCCGCTGCTGTGGGCTTTGGTCGCCATCTCACGCGCGTGGGGGGCATTCGGCAGGACGGCAACGGAGATGGCCGACGGCATCGCCAGCACCTGGTTTTCATAATGTGGGCGATAACCGAAATCATCAATCACGATAGCGAGCTTACCGGCGTATACCGGTGCAGCCAGCGCCAGCGCGCTGACGACGGAGAAAACGATTCGACGAAATTGAAGCAAAACTTATCTTCCCAACCACGGCTGTGGATTGACCGCCTGACCCTGACGACGAATTTCGAAATAGAGTGACGGGCGGCCCTGACCGCCACTGCTGCCCACAAGGGCGATGGGTTGGCCAGCGCGCACCTGCGTGCCGACGCTGACCAGCGCGCTCTGGTTGTAGCCGTAAAGACTCATGTCGCCTTTACCGTGCTCGACCACTACCACAAGCCCGTAACCCTGCAGCCAGTCGGCCAGAATCACGCGGCCATCGGCGATGGCTTTCACTTCGCTACCTTCAGACGCACCGATAACGATCCCTTTCCAACGTAGCTCACCCTGCAGCTGTTCGCCATAGCGATGCAGAATTGAACCGCGAACGGGCCAGAAAGCCTGACCGCGAGGAGAGCCGAGGCCGCCGGTACGCGACATCAGGGAACGTTCGCTTTCGCTTGGCTTGTAGGTGGTCCCTTTGCGGGACGCTTCCTGCTGCTTGTCGCGAACGGCCTGCGCCTCGCGAGCCTCTTTTTCGGCGCGCGCTTTCGCCGCGGCTTCCGCACGGGCGATGCTGTTACGCAGTTTGGATTCGTTGGCGCGCATTTCGCTCAGCTGGCTCTGCCCTTCCTGAATCGAGGACTCGAGACCGGCCAGGGTTTTCTTGCGCTCGTTGCGTGCCTGCTCAAGCTTTGCCTGCTGGGCCTGCTGATCGTAGAGCAGCGTCTGCTGCTGGCTCTGCTTCTCTTCCAGCTCGGCTTTTTGCGTGGAAACCTCTTCGCGCGTCTGCTTCAGCTGCGCGATCGTCTCCTGACGCGCCTGGTTCAGATAGCCAAAGTAGGCCTGCAGGCGCTGGCCGCGCTGGCTCTCTTCGCCGCTGAGGATCAGCTGGAGTCCGGTATGTTCACCCTGGCGGAATGCGGCATCAAGCTGTGCGGCAAGGTTGCGCTCCTGCGCATCGCGCTGGCGCTCCAGTTTGGCAATCGACGCGTTCATCTCGTCGATCTGCTTATTCAACTGGGCAAGGGTGTTTTGCGTTTCACGGAGTTTACGTGTGGCAGCGGAGATGGCCTCTTCCTGCTGCTTAAGCTGGGCGAGCAGGGCGGCGCGCTGTTGCTGCTGTTGGCGTACCGCACGCTCTTTGGCGGCGATATCGGCCTGAATGGATTTCAGCTGGTCGCGGTCATCCGCGTGGGCAGATGCGGCGCACAGCAATACGCCAGCGCTGAGTGCGCTGGCGTAAAACAGAGGTCTGACTGATAACCTAAGCGGCTTCACGACCCATGTGATTGAAAAAATCGCCTTTCCCCTCATGGGGAGCGATTATTCCACGATGAACAGCGGCTTACCAGTCATCTCTTCAGGGATCGGCATCCCCATCAGCGACAACATGGTTGGCGCGATGTCAGAAAGCTTGCCGCCTTCTACGGCTTTCACTGATTTATCACCCACATAAATCAGCGGAACCGGCAGGTTGGTGTGGGCGGTGTGCGCCTGTCCGGTCGCCGGGTCGCGCATCTGTTCAGCGTTACCGTGATCCGCGGTGATCAGCAGCTGGCCGCCCACGGATTCAACCGCTTTCGCCACCTGCTCAACGCAGTGGTCCAGCGCTTCAACCGCTTTCACTGCCGCTTCCATCACCCCGGTATGACCGACCATGTCGCCGTTCGGGTAGTTACAGATGATGGTGTCGTATTTGCCGCTCTCGATGGCCGCAACCAATTTTTCAGTCAATTCTGCAGAGCTCATTTCTGGCTGCAGATCGTAGGTGGCGACTTTCGGGGAGTTGATCAGAATACGTTCTTCGCCTTTGAACGGCTCTTCAACGCCACCGTTAAAGAAGAAGGTCACGTGCGCGTATTTTTCCGTTTCGGAAATACGCAACTGCGTTTTGTCGTTCTTCGCCATCCACTCACCGAAGGTGTTTGCCAGCGAGGCCGGTGGGTATGCGCACGGCGCTTTGATGTCTGCCGCGTATTCGGTCAACTGGATGAAGTCGATGTTTACTACTTTCTTACGGGCAAAACCGTCGAAGTCGCTGTTGACGAACGCACGGGTAATTTCGCGCGCGCGGTCAGCGCGGAAGTTCATGAAGATCAGCGCGTCGCCGTCTTCCATGGCGGCATCGGCCTGGCCTTCAGCGCGAATCACGGACGCTTTCACGAATTCGTCGTTTTCATCGCGTGCATAAGCCGCTTCCAGCGCTTCAACGGCGGTCGCAAACTGGAATTCCCCTTTTGCCAGGGTCAGCAGGTCATAGGCCTGTTCAACGCGATCCCAGCGGTTGTCGCGGTCCATGGCGTAGTAACGACCAATGATGGAGGCCACGCGGCCTTTACCCAGCGCGGCGAATTTGTCTTCAAAGGCTTTCAGGGAGCCTTCCGCACTGCGTGGTGGCGTGTCGCGACCGTCCAGGAAGGCGTGCAGATAGATTTTTTCCGCACCGCGCTCAGCGGCCAGTTCAACCATTGCCATGATGTGATCTTCGTGGCTGTGAACGCCGCCAGCAGAGAGCAGACCCATGATGTGAACGGCCTTGCCAGCAGCAACGGCTTTATCAACCGCGCCACACAACGTTGGGTTGGTGAAGAAGGTGCGTTCTTTGATTTCAACGTCCAGACGCGTTAGGTCCTGATACACGATACGCCCGGCGCCCAGGTTAACGTGACCGACTTCGGAGTTGCCCATCTGGCGGTCCGGCAGGCCCACTTCCAGGCCAGACGCGTCAATCAGCGTATGCGGACGTTTTGCCCACAGGGCATCCATGACCGGGGTTTTGGCGTTGAAAATAGCGTTATCCTGGCTGTCTTCACGGTAGCCATAGCCATCCAGAATCACCAGTACCATAGGTTTTTTAGAAACCGACATTGCGACAACCTCATGCTCAAGAGTCAAAATTTGCGTAATTTTACTACAGCTGAATCGATCAAATAGCCGCAGAAGATCAAAGAAAGCGCAGGGGCAAGGTACTCGCCAGACCATTTTGAGGCATTTTTTTAGGTGGCATGCCGCAGAAAATGGATTAGGTTAGGGTCGCTGGCTGTATTTGCCAGAACGCACAGGTATACTCCTGTCCTGGTTTTTTTAATCACTAAGTCGGGAGTAGTAACCCTCCATGCAAGAAATTATGCAATTCGTTAGCCGCCATCCGGTTCTGAGCATCGCGTGGATTGGCCTGCTGGCTGCTGTGCTGTTCACCACATTTAAGAGCCTGACGTCTAAGATTAAGGTTATCACCCGTGGTGAAGCGACGCGTCTGATTAACAAAGAAGATGCTGTCGTGGTCGATCTGCGTCAGCGTGACGATTTCCGCAAAGGGCACATTGCAGGTGCGATTAACCTGCTGCCTGCTGAAATCAAAGCGAACAACGTGGGCGAGCTTGAGAAGCATAAAGCCCAGCCGATTATCGTTGTTGACGGTACCGGCATGCAGGCGCAGGAATCCGCCAGCCTGCTACATAAAGCAGGCTTCGAAAACGTATCTGTGCTGAAAGAAGGCATTTCCGGCTGGAGCGGGGAAAATCTTCCTTTGGTACGCGGTAAATAAGGAGTTCAGTCATGGCCCATATTGAGATCTACACCAAAGCGACGTGCCCGTTCTGCCACCGTGCGAAAGCGCTGCTGAACAGCAAAGGCGTCACGTTCCAGGAACTGCCGATTGACGGTGACGCGATTAAACGCGAAGAGATGATCCAACGTAGTGGTCGTACGACGGTTCCACAGATTTTTATTGATGCGCAGCACATTGGCGGCTGTGATGACTTGTATGCGCTCGATGCCCGTGGTGGACTCGATCCGCTGCTGAGCTAAGAGACTTTAGGACAATTAAAAAGGGTATTTCCATGTCAGAACAAAGCAATAATGAAATGATTTTCCAGATCCAGCGCATCTACACCAAAGATGTCTCTTTTGAAGCGCCAAATGCGCCGCACGTTTTCCAGAAAGACTGGCAGCCAGAGGTTAAACTTGATCTGGATACCGCATCAACCCAACTGGCTGATGACGTGTATGAAGTCGTACTGCGTGTGACCGTGACCGCTTCTCTGGGCGAAGAGACTGCTTTCCTGTGTGAAGTACAGCAGGGCGGTATCTTCTCCATCGGCGGTATCGAAGGCAACCAGATGGCGCATTGCCTGGGTGCGTACTGCCCGAACATTCTGTTCCCGTATGCACGTGAATGCATCACCAGCCTGGTTTCTCGCGGTACATTCCCGCAACTGAACCTTGCGCCAGTTAACTTTGATGCGCTGTTCATGAACTATCTGCAGCAGCAAGCTGGCGAAGGTGCTGAACAACATCAGGATGCCTGATGAGCACTGTTAATGCGTCAATGACTGTGATCGGTGCCGGCTCATACGGCACCGCTCTTGCCATCACGCTGGCAAGAAATGGTCACGATGTGGTCCTGTGGGGCCACGACCCAAAACATATCGCGACGCTACAGCGCGACCGCTGTAACGTGGCGTTTCTCCCGGACGTTCCGTTCCCTGACACCCTGCACCTTGAAAGCGACCTTGCGACCGCGCTGGCGGCCAGCCGCAACATTCTGATTGTGGTCCCGAGCCATGTCTTTGGCGACGTGCTGCGTCAGATTAAGCCGCTGATGCGCCCGGATGCGCGCGTTGTCTGGGCGACGAAAGGACTGGAAGCCGAAACCGGACGCCTGCTGCAGGACGTTGCCCGCGAAGCGCTGGGTGATGCGATCCCGCTGGCGGTCATTTCCGGCCCGACCTTTGCCAAAGAGCTGGCCGCTGGCCTGCCGACGGCGATTTCACTGGCCTCCACCGATCGGGCCTTCTCCGACGATCTCCAGCAGTTGCTGCACTGCGGCAAGAGCTTCCGCGTTTACAGCAACCCCGATTTTATCGGCGTGCAGCTGGGCGGCGCGGTGAAGAACGTGATTGCGATTGGCGCCGGGATGTCCGACGGCATTGGTTTTGGTGCCAACGCCCGTACGGCGCTGATCACCCGCGGTCTGACCGAGATGTCCCGCCTGGGCGAAGCGCTGGGTGCCGATCCGGCCACCTTTATGGGAATGGCTGGCCTGGGCGATCTGGTGCTGACCTGTACCGACAACCAGTCTCGTAACCGCCGCTTTGGCATGATGCTCGGACAGGGCAGCGATGTGAAAGACGCGCAGGAGAAGATTGGCCAGGTGGTGGAAGGCTACCGCAATACCAAAGAAGTCCGCGAGTTGGCGCACCGTTTCGGTGTCGAAATGCCAATAACCGAGGAAATTTATCAGGTATTGTATTGCGGAAAAAATGCGCGCGAGGCAGCATTGACCTTATTAGGTCGTGCGCGCAAGGACGAGCGCAGCAGTAACTAGTCGGAACCGTTGTCACCTGAATGACCCAGCCAGCGCAGAACTGGCTGGTCATTAACTATCGTCTGGAGTAAGCAATGCCGTGTGAAGAACTGGATATCGTCTGGAATAACATTAAAGCCGAAGCCCGGGCGCTGGCCGACTGTGAGCCTATGCTGGCCAGTTTCTACCACGCAACGCTACTCAAGCACGAAAACCTCGGCAGCGCGCTGAGCTATATGCTCGCCAACAAGCTGGCGTCCTCGATCATGCCCGCGATTGCGATTCGTGAGGTGGTGGAAGAGGCTTACGCCGCTGACCCGGAAATGATCGCCTCTGCCGCCTGCGATATCCAGGCGGTGCGCACGCGTGACCCGGCGGTCGATAAATATTCTACGCCGCTGCTGTACCTGAAAGGCTTCCACGCCCTGCAGGCTTACCGCATCGGCCACTGGCTATGGAATGAAGGCCGCCGCGCGCTGGCGATCTTCCTGCAAAACCAGGTTTCCGTGACGTTTCAGGTTGATATTCATCCGGCGGCGAAGATTGGCCGCGGGATCATGCTCGACCACGCCACCGGGATCGTTGTCGGGGAAACGGCGGTGATTGAAGACGACGTCTCGATCCTGCAGTCGGTTACCCTGGGCGGTACCGGGAAAACCAGCGGCGATCGCCATCCGAAAATTCGTGAAGGGGTGATGATTGGCGCGGGTGCCAAAATTCTCGGCAATATCGAAGTCGGGCGCGGCGCGAAGATTGGCGCAGGCTCCGTGGTGCTCCAGCCGGTGCCGCCGCACACCACCGCCGCTGGCGTACCGGCGCGCATCGTCGGTAAGCCAGACAGCGATAAGCCGTCCATGGATATGGATCAGCACTTCAACGGCATTCACCATACCTTCGAGTATGGTGACGGCATTTAACTTCTGAGAATGGCGCCCGGATATCCCAGCTGGCGCCATGCTTCATACACCACCACCGACACCGCGTTCGACAGGTTCATGCTGCGGCTGTCCGGCATCATCGGAATACGGATTTTCTGCTCAGCGGGCAGGGCATCCAGGATCGTGGCCGGCAGGCCGCGGGTTTCCGGGCCAAACATCAGATAGTCACCTGCCTGATAGCTTACGGCGCTGTGCGCTGGCGTGCCTTTGGTGGTCAGGGCGAACATGCGCTGCGGCTGCTCTGCTTCCAGAAACGCGGCGTAATCGTGGTGGCGAATAACGGCGGTAAATTCATGATAATCCAGCCCTGCGCGACGCAGGCGTTTGTCGTCCCACGTAAAGCCCATCGGCTCAATAATGTGCAGACGAAAACCGGTGTTGGCACACAGGCGGATAATATTGCCGGTATTCGGCGGAATTTCTGGTTCGAATAAAACGATGTTAAGCATGCTGCCCCCTTAATTGCGGGGGCAGGATAGCAGAAAAGAGAGGAACTACGCGACGCCGGGTTCCTGCGAGCGGCTGTACAGCATTTTGTAGACGGTTGCCGCCGCGGCCACCAGGGCGGGCACGCTGAGGATCATTAAAATACTGTCCGCCTGCCACTGCATGGAAAGAAGCTGGGCGCTGGTCATGGTTCCCGCCACGCCGCCAAAGCGGCCGATGCCCTGCATCCAGGCGATGCCCGTCGCGCGGCACTCGGTAGGGTAAAAGGTGGCGACCAGGGTCTGCATGCCCGACTGCGCACCGTTCATCGCGATCCCCATCAGGAAGATCAGCCCGCCAAACAGGGCGATATGGTTATGCTCAATGCCCAGTACCAGAATAAGGCCCATCGTCAGGACGAAACCACACGCAACCACCCTGTGCGCTTCCCAGCGGTCCATCATCCAGCCCGCGAGCAGAATGCCTGCGGTACCGCCAAAGGTGAACAGCGAGGTGAGCCAGGCGGATTCCGCCAGGGCATAGCCCATCCCCTGCATCAGCGTCGGCATCCAGCTCAGCAGGACGTAGTAAATCACCAGCCCCATAAAATAGGTCACCCACAGCATCAGGGTGCCGGGCAGCCAGGGCATGGAAAACAGCTGCGACACGCTCCCTTTTTTAGACGCGACCTTCTCCTCCGCCAGGAAAAAGCCCGTGACGCCCTCCAGCGTGCTGCGCGAGAACCGGCTGGCGATACGGCGGACCTGCATGATGTCTTTCCCGCGCTGCACCAGAAACTTCACCGACTCCGGTAAAAGCAGCGCCAGCAGCAGCGTTAAAACCAGCGGCGCAATTGCGCCGGTCAGCAGCACGCTTCGCCAGCCGTGGTGGGGAATCAGCCAGGACGAGATCGCGCCGCCGCCCGCCGCACCCAGAGGGAAGCCGCAGTACATGGTATTGATCGCCATCGCGCGACAGCGCTGGGGGGCAAACTCGGAGATCAGCGTAATGGCGTTCGGCATGGCGGCACCGAGCCCCAGGCCGGTCAGGAAGCGCCACAGCGTCAGGGTATTCAGGCTTTGCGCCCAGGCCGTCCCCAGGCTCGCAAGGCCGAAGAACAGGCACGAAAAGACCAGCACGCGCTTGCGCCCCATCCGGTCCGATACCGGACCGGCAATCAGCGCGCCCAGCGACAGCCCCAGCAGCGCGGCGCTCAGCACCGGCCCCAGATCCTGCTTGTGGATCCCCCATTCTGCCGACAGCGTAGGCGCGATGTAGCCCATCGCCGCCGTATCAAAGCCATCGATCGCCAGAACCAGAAAGCCCAGCACAATGAGCAGCCAGTGAAACCCTGAAAAGCGGCTGTCGTCGATCACCTGCTGAATATCCACCTTACCTGAATAGGTCATACGCTCCCCTCTGATGTGATGTTGTTTTTGTGTTCTTGTCTTTGCTTGTCTATACAATTGCGGGCGACAGGTAGATGTCAAATTTTCTTATCCAATATGTTATCTGGATGTTATTTTTGGCATAAAAAAGCGCCCGAGGGGGAGATCGGACGCATGAGAAGAGATGTTAACGAGGGATAATTCAGGCCGCGTTTCCCTGAGCAAGCGGAGCCAGCGCTGCCGGTAATTTGCTTAACTCCTGAACCAGAGAATCCCTGCTGATTTCGCTAATCGTTTTTGCACCGGTCAGCGTCATAGCCACCTTCATCTCTTTTTCGATCAGGTTAAGCAGATTCGCCACGCCCGCCTGGCCCGCGGTCGCCAGGGCGTACAGATACGCGCGCCCCAGCAGCACGCTGTCGGCACCCAGCGCAATCATGCGCACCACGTCCAGCCCGTTGCGGATCCCGCTGTCGGCCAGGATGGCGATATCGCCTTTCACCGCATCGGCAATGGCCGGCAGGGCGCGGGCGGAGGAGAGCACCCCGTCGAGTTGGCGGCCGCCGTGGTTAGAAACCACAATCCCGTCTGCGCCAAAGCGGACCGCATCGCGGGCATCTTCCGGGTCGAGGATCCCCTTGATCACCATCGGGCCATCCCAGAATTCGCGGATCCACTCCAGGTCTTTCCAGGAGATGGACGGATCGAAGTTGTTCGCCAGCCAGCCGATGTAATCCTCCAGCCCGGTGGGTTTACCCAGATACGCCGAGATATTCCCCAGATCGTGTGGACGACCGTTCAGGCCGACGTCCCACGCCCACTGTGGATGCGTTACCGCCTGCCAGTAGCGGCGGAGCGCCGCATTTGGGCCGCTCATGCCGGAGTGCGCATCGCGGTAGCGCGCGCCGGGGGTCGGCATATCAACGGTAAAGACCAGCGTGGAGCAGCCCGCCGCTTTGGCGCGCTCCAGCGCGTTACGCATAAAGCCGCGATCGCGCAGGACGTACAGCTGGAACCACATCGGTCGCTTGATGGTCGGGGCGACCTCTTCGATCGGACAAACCGAGACGGTAGAGAGGGTAAACGGAATGCCTTTGGCATCCGCCGCGGCGGCGGCCTGCACTTCACCACGGCGGGCGTACATGCCGCATAAGCCGACAGGTGCGAGCGCGACCGGCATGGAGAGCGTTTCGTTGAACAGTTTCGTCTCAAGGCTGAGGTCAGACATATTCTTCAGCACGCGCTGGCGCAGCGCCACCTCCGACAAGTCTTCCACGTTGCGGCGCAGGGTGTATTCGGCATACGCCCCGCCGTCAATGTAGTGGAACAGGAACGGGGGCAAAATGCGCTGCGCCGCGGCGCGATAGTCACTGGCTGCTGAAATAATCATGCTTTGTTCTCCCTGGAAATATCACTGTCGCCAGGCAGACGGGTAATACGCGCCTGTCGGGCCTGGTCTTCATCGAATCGTTTAATCGTGGTGTGCACGAAACCGAGATGCGCCATCATCGCTTTGCGTGCGGCCTCGGCATCACCGGCCAGAATGGCGTTGAGCACCGCCTCGTGTTGTTCGGTCAGCTGGGCAAACACCGGCGGAACCAGATACATCCGCTGGCGGCTCTGCTTCACGGAGGATTGCAGCAGGTCGAAGAACCCGCGCATGGTCTGGAGCAGCACCACGTTGTGCGACGCCTCGGCAATCGCCAGGTGAAAGCGCACGTCCGCCTGGGAGGCGATATCCGGGTCGCTGCTTTGCGTGGCCTCAAAGCAGGCGATGAGTTTCTCTTTGTCGGCCTCGGTTGCCCGCATGGCCGCGTGCCAGGCGGTACTGGTTTCGATGGCGTGACGCGCTTCAAGGATGTCGAAGCTGTAGTCCGGGTCGTTCTCCATCAGCGTTTTCAGCGGCTGAACGATGTTTTGCTCGGACCAGTCGTCATGCTGCCAGCGTACAAAGGTGCCGCCGCCGCGACGGCTTACCAGCACCCCTTCGCTGACCAGCGTTGCCAGCGCCTCGCGCAGTGAATTGCGCGACACGCCAAGCTGGGCGGCGAGCTGGCGTTCGGCGGGCAACTTCATGCCCGCTTCCAGCTGTTGTTCTTCAATCAGCGCCCGCACGCGAGAGGCAATCTCGTCGGACAGGCGTCTGGGCATCACTATCATGGGATCATCCAGGTTAAGACATAGGCCTGCAGGGTGGTGATGACTCCGACCATACAGGTGAATATCAGGCTATGTTTCACGGTAAAGCGGAACAGATCCGACTCTTTACCGACCAGTCCCACCGCCGCACAGGCAATGGCAATGGACTGCGGGGAGATCATTTTCCCGGTCACGCCGCCCGTCGTGTTTGCGGCCACCAGCAGGACGTCCGACACGCCAATCTGCTGGGCCGCCGTGGCCTGCAGTGCGGCAAACAGGGCGTTAGACGAGGTATCGGAACCGGTCAGGAACACCCCCAGCCAGCCAAGGAACGGCGAGAAGAAGGTGAAGGCGTGGCTGGTATGGGCCAGCGCCAGTGCCAGCGTTGATGACAGGCCGGAGTAGTTCGAGATAAACGCGAACGCCAGCACCATGCCGATGGAGTAAATCGGCAGCATCAGCTCCTTAATCGTCGCCGCAAAGGTTTGCACCGCGGCCGCAGGTTTCATGCGCAGCCACACCACGGAAAGAATAGCGGCAAACAGGATGGCGGTCCCGGTGGCGGAGAACCAGTCGAATTTATAGACCGCGGCATACGGCGTGGCGGCGTGCACCACCGGCGGCATACGGGCGACCATCTTGTCGAGGAACGGGACAGAAACGTTAATGACCATGTCGTACAGCGCGCCGCCCGGGGCGAACAGGGCTTTAAACGGCGGGATGCTCCACAGCGTAACCGTGGCGGTCAGGAACAGGAACGGCGACCAGGCGCGGATCACCTGGCCTGCGGTGTAGCCGGTGCGGGCCAGCGTTTGATCGACCTGCGAAGCGCCCATGTCGGCGAAGCGGAAAATACGAACCGGCTGCCAGCGTTTCAGGAACAGCGTCAGGCAGACCAGCGACACCAGCGAAGAGATGATGTCCGGCAGCTCCGGGCCAAGGAAGTTCGAGCTGAGGTACTGGGCAATCGCGAACGAACCGCCTGCCACCATCACCGCAGGCCAGGTCTCCTTCACGCCGCGCCAGCCGTCCATAATCGCCATGATCCAGAAGAGGACGATAATGGTCAGGAAGGGCAGCTGGCGGCCAACCATCTGGCCGATCTCGAAACTGTCCAGCCCGGTGACCTGTCCGGCCACCAGAATCGGAATACCCATCGCGCCAAACGCCACCGGCGCGGTGTTCACAATCAGGCACAGGCCCGCGGCATACAGCGGGTTAAAGCCCAGACCGACCAGCAGCGCGGCGGTGATCGCCACCGGTGCGCCAAAGCCTGCCGCGCCTTCCAGAAACGCCCCGAAGGAGAAGCCGACAATCAGCATCTGCAGGCGCTGGTCCGGCGTGATGGAGAGAATCGACGAGCGGATGATGTCGAACTGCCCGGTTTTCACCGAGATTTTATAGACGAAGACCGCCGCGATGATGATCCACGCAATCGGCCACAGGCCGTAGAAGAAACCGTAGACGACGGAGGCCAACGCGCGATCGACCGGCATCTTGTAGAAGAACAGCGCCACCATCAGGGCGATGGCGACGGTGTACGTCGCGGCAAGGTAGCCCTTCAGCTTGAGCTTAATCAGCGCAAAGAAGAAGAACAGGATCGGCAGCGATGCGATCAGGCTCGATAGCCAGATATTTCCGGCCGGGTCGTAGTTTTGTTGCCAGAGGCTCATGCAGGTCTCCTGGGGACCAGACAGCCTGCGCTGCGGGTGAGTCTCCGCTCATCTCTGCGTCACAGTCTGTGTAAAAGTGGTCCTGCCAATGTTGTGTTGTAGGGTTAATGACAATGAATGGTTAACCAGATGTTATGAGCTAGCAATGGTTTTGTGAGCGGAAATAATGGAATTGTGAACCGGGGGAGGATTGATTGCACTATTGGTTGGACCAATTCACGCGAAGGGGAAAAGAGTAGGCCGGGTAAGCGCAGGGTATGAACCGGAAACATGGGTAACACTTTAGACCGGATACATGGGTAACAGTTATAACTGGCATAGAAGAGGAGACTCGCTATGCCCTGGAC
>NZ_JBMKHB010000036.1:0-44468 GCF_049238285.1 Enterobacter cloacae complex sp. IR53041
ACTACGACCGAAAAACCCAGAGTGTGGTGCGGATAGACTAAAAGTGTTACCTATGTTCCCGGTCTGATCTGTCACCTATGTATCCGGTCATACAGAAGCGCCACCGGGCTTATAAACGACGCCTATCTTGAAGTTTCATCCAGCGCAAACGTCGGCAGCTTCAGGTGCCAGCGTATCGCCGCTAAACGTATCGCCAGCGTCACGATCATCCCCAGCATCGCGGCGTTTTCCAGCGGAATGGCAAAGGTGTAATACGCGGTCGCGTGGACAATGCCGCCCGCAATACAGGCCGTTGCGTAAATTTCAGTACGCAGGATCATCGGCACCTCACGTGCCAGAATGTCGCGAATGATCCCGCCGCCCACGCCGGTTAATACGCCCATGCAGATCGCCACCATCGGACCGGTGCCCGCATTAAACGCCTTATTGACGCCAATACCGACAAACACGGCCAGACCGACGGCATCCAGTACCGGCAATATCCATTTTGGTAATCGACGGGGCTGGCGAACCAGCACAATGGTTAACAGACAGGTGACCATCGCGACCACCAGGTCGGTTGGATCTTTCACCCAAAACACCGGGCCATTGGCCAGCGCCATATCGCGGATTGTCCCGCCGCCCACGGCGGTCACCACGCCCAGCACCAGCACGCCAAACGGATCCATGCGAAGTTTTCCGGCGAGCAGGACGCCGGAGATAGCAAAAACGGCTGTGCCAAGAATATCCAGCCAATAAACGAGCATCGTTAAATCCTCGAAAAGGGTCTTATGTTAGTGACTCTCTGCCAGCGCGGCACAGAGCTGTTTTGCGGCGAGGATAATACGCGGGCTGGCGCGTTCAAACCAGTCGCTGTTGAGGGGTATTACCGGTATTTTTAGCTGCTTTTGCCAGAATTGCTCGATTTTGGGAATTTCGCTCGCATTTCCGACCACCACGATGGCCTGTGGCTGGCGCGCCAGAACCTGCTCACGGCTTACCTGAGGCCACGGTACCCGGCTGGCTGCAAAGATGTTTTCACCGCCACAGACTTCCAGTACCTGATTCTGAATCGACCCTTTACCGGTGGTGAACAGCGGCTGGCTGCCAAACTGCAGGAAGATGCGCTTTTTAACAGGGGTATCGTATCGGGATTTCAGCGCGGCATAGTCGCTGAGCATCTGTTTCGCTGCAGCCTCGGCTTTTTTGGGCGTAGGGCTATAGGGTGCCAGGGCCTGTAGCGCCTGAGCGACCTGCTCAATGCTGACGGCATCAATCCACATGATCTTGATGCCAAGGGAGGTAAGCTGGTTAACCTGCCGCTCGGCGTTTCCGCCGCGCCAGGCCAGCACGAGATCCGGTTTCAGCGCCACGATGCGCTCAAGGTTCATCCCTTGCCAGGTTGCCACCTGTTCAATGCCCGCAGCCTGTGGGGGATAATCCGAAAAGCTGCTCACGCCAACGGGCGTGATCCCGGCGGCAAACGCCAGTTCGGTATTGGCGGGAGAGAGGGTAATCACACGCGGCGCGGCAAAAAGCCACGCCGGTGCGAGCAGAAGCAGGGCGGCCAGCGCCCTGAAGGTATGTTTAGCCACGTGCCAGGTTCTGCACCAGGCGTTCCACCATCACGGTGGACTGTTTTGCCGCAACGGTCAGGAACTCGTCGAAGCTGATGTGGGACTGCTGATCTGCCACGTCAGAGATGGCGCGAACCACTACAAACGGTACGTTGAAATTATGGCAAACGTGCGCGATCGCGGTCGCTTCCATCTCAACGGCCACCGCCTGAGGGAAGTTATGACGGATTTTCGCCAGGCCAACGGAGCCGTTGATGAACGCATCACCGCTGACAATCAGACCGCGTAC
Organism: Enterobacter cloacae complex sp. IR53041; assembly: GCF_049238285.1. Lineage (NCBI taxonomy): Bacteria > Pseudomonadati > Pseudomonadota > Gammaproteobacteria > Enterobacterales > Enterobacteriaceae > Enterobacter > Enterobacter cloacae complex sp. IR53041. Next base: position 1,846 of record NZ_JBMKHB010000036.1, read on the forward strand.
CGCGTTGAGGTGGAGCTCCGCAATGCAGGTCTCTGCCGCCGCAATCAGTTTGTCGTCCGCTTTAAACCCTGCCGGGCAGCCCGGAAGCTGGCCGTACTCGTAGCCGAACGCGGTGACGTCCGCATCGTGATAGCGCGCTTCGTCGGAAACAACGATGTCACCCACTTTCAGCGTCGGCGCCAGGCCGCCCGCAGAGCCGGTATTCACGATCACGTCCGGCTTGCAGCGCTCAAGCAGCAGGGTGGCGCCCAGTGCCGCAGCGACTTTACCGATGCCTGATTTCAGCAGAGCCACGTCAACACCGTTTAGCTGACCGGTATAGATCTCACAACCTCCCAGAGAGAAGGTCTGACGGTTCTCAATTTTGTCACGCAGAAGCGTAACTTCTTCTTCCATTGCACCAATAATGCCGATTTTCATAGATTTACTCGCGATGTGCCTTGTTAAGATGCATAGTCTATCATGCGGTTAAGGGGAAACGCATTCTCACGCGGGGGAGCACATGTCACCAATCGATTTTCGCACCAAAATTAACTGGCACCGACGTTTCCGTTCGCCGCAGGGCGACAAGAGCGAACATGAGATCCTGCGTATCTTCGAAAGCGATCGCGGGCGGATCATTAACTCGCCCGCCATCCGCCGTCTGCAGCAAAAGACCCAGGTCTTTCCGCTGGAGCGTAACGCCGCGGTGCGCACGCGCTTAACCCACTCCATGGAGGTGCAGCAGGTCGGGCGCTACATCGCCAAAGAGATTTTAAGCCGTCTCAAAGAGCAGCGCTTACTGGAAACCTATGGTCTGGATGAGCTGACGGGGCCTTTTGAGAGCATCGTTGAGATGGCCTGCCTGATGCATGACATCGGCAACCCGCCTTTCGGCCACTTTGGTGAGGCGGCTATCAATGACTGGTTTAAGCAACGGCTTTACCCTTCGGATGCGGTAAGCCAGCCGCTGAGCGACGACCGCTGCATCGTACGCGATTTACGCCTGCGTGAAGGTGAAGAGGGGCTGAACGATCTGCGCCGCAAGGTGCGCCAGGACCTCTGTCACTTTGAGGGTAACGCGCAGGGGATCCGGCTGGTGCATTCCCTGATGCGTATGAACCTGACCTGGGCGCAGGTCGGCTGCATTCTTAAATATACGCGCCCCGCGTGGTGGATGGGGGAGACGCCCGCGTCCCACAGTTATTTAATGAAAAAACCGGGCTATTACCTTTCCGAAGAGGCTTATATTGAACGGTTACGTAAAGAACTTTCATTGACGCCAAACGGCCGTTTTCCATTGACCTGGATTATGGAAGCCGCCGATGATATTTCCTATTGCGTGGCCGATCTGGAAGACGCCGTTGAGAAAAGAATTTTCAGCGTCGAGGAGCTTTATCAGCATCTTTATACGGCCTGGGGCACCCATGAAAAAGGCTCGCTGTTTGCGCAGGTTGTCGAAAATGCCTGGGAAAAATCGCGCTCAAATACATTAAGCCGCAGTACGGAAGACCAGTTCTTTATGTATTTGCGGGTCAATACATTAAATAAGCTGGTGCCGTACGCGGCGTCACGCTTTATTGATAATTTGCCGCTGATTTTCAGCGGGGAATTCAACCACGCCCTGCTGGAAGATGACAGCAGTTTCAGCCAGCTCCTCGAGCTTTATAAACATGTGGCGATGCGGCATGTATTCAGCCATCCGGATGTCGAACAGTTAGAGCTGCAGGGATATAGGGTGATCAGTGGGTTACTGGAAATTTATGCTCCGCTGCTCCAGCTGTCGGTCGACGAATTCAGCGAGCTGGTAGAACACGAGCGCGTGCGCCGTATTCCCATTGAATCACGACTTTATCAAAAACTTTCTACCCGACACCGTCTGGCGTATGTCGAAGCGATTGGCAAGCTGGATCGCCAGTCACCGCAGTGGCCAGTGATGGAATATTATTACCGCTGCCGTCTTATCCAGGACTATATCAGCGGCATGACGGATTTGTATGCCTGGGATGAATATCGCAAGCTGATGGCGGTGGAATAACCCGGAGTTTTGTAAAGACGGCCAATAAATTTTTACCTTTTCCATAAACTTATCGCCGGAACTAAGCGGTATAAAACGAATCTGAGTTACACAGCAATTTTGCGTTACCTGTAAATCGAGATTGAGAAACATGAAAAAAACCACATTAGCAATGAGTGCACTGGCTCTGAGTTTAGGTTTAGCGCTGTCTCCTCTGACTGCTACTGCAGCCGAGACCGCGTCGTCGGCAGCAACCGCGCAGCAGATGCCAAGCCTGGCACCGATGCTCGAAAAAGTGATGCCATCGGTGGTGAGTATTAACGTTGAGGGTAGCACGACCGTCAATACGCCGCGCATGCCGCGTAACTTCCAGCAGTTCTTCGGCGACAACTCGCCGTTCTGCCAGGACGGTTCGCCATTCCAGAGCTCTCCGTTCTGTCAGGGCGGTGGCGCAGGGGATGACAGCCAGGGCGGCGGCCAGCAACAGAAATTCATGGCGCTTGGCTCGGGGGTAATCATTGATGCAGCGAAAGGCTATGTCGTCACCAACAACCACGTTGTTGATAACGCGAGCAGCATTAAGGTTCAGCTGAGCGATGGCCGTAAGTTTGACGCCAAAGTGGTCGGCAAAGATCCGCGCTCCGACATCGCGCTGATCCAGATTCAGGATCCGAAAAACCTGACGGCGATTAAAATTGCCGACTCCGACGCGCTGCGCGTGGGTGACTATACCGTGGCGATCGGTAACCCGTTCGGTCTGGGTGAAACCGTGACCTCGGGTATCGTCTCTGCACTGGGCCGTAGCGGCCTCAATGCTGAAAACTATGAAAACTTCATCCAGACGGATGCAGCGATCAACCGCGGTAACTCCGGCGGTGCGCTGGTCAACCTGAACGGCGAGCTGATCGGTATCAACACCGCGATCCTGGCACCGGACGGCGGCAACATCGGGATCGGCTTTGCTATCCCAAGTAACATGGTGAAAAACCTGACCGCGCAGATGGTGCAGTATGGCCAGGTGAAACGCGGTGAGCTGGGTATCCTGGGTACGGAACTGAACTCCGAACTGGCTAAGGCAATGAAAGTTGACGCCCAGCGCGGGGCATTCGTCAGCCAGGTGATGCCGAACTCCTCTGCGGCGAAAGCGGGCATTAAAGCGGGGGATGTGATCACCTCCCTGAACGGTAAACCGATCAGCAGCTTTGCTGCCCTGCGTGCGGAAGTGGGTTCCATGCCGATTGGCAGTAAAGTCACCCTCGGCCTGCTGCGCGACGGCAAGGCGGTTAACGTCAGCCTGGAGCTGCAGCAGAGCAGCCAGAATCAGGTGGACTCCAGCACCATCTTCAGCGGTATTGAAGGTGCCGAGATGAGCAACAAAGGCGCAGATAAAGGCGTAGTGGTGAATAACGTGAAAGCGAATTCACCGGCAGCCCGTATTGGCCTGAAAAAAGGCGATGTGATCATGGGCGCTAACCAGCAGCCGGTGAAAAACATCGCGGAACTGCGCAAAATTCTCGACAGCAAGCCTTCCGTGCTGGCGCTCAATATCCAGCGTGGGGACACCTCTATTTACCTGCTGATGCAGTAATCCTCTGAAGCCCCTGTTCGCAGGGGCTTTTCTCGTTTCTGTGACCTTTCACACAAGTCCACACTTCTTCCTCTCTCTTTGTGCATCTGCACAATGCGGGCACCGCTGAACTTCCCTATGCTTGAGCTCTGCTCACGGGAGGGTTCTATGGCTGGCTGGCATCTTGATACCAAAATGGCGCAGGATATTGTGGCGCGCACCATGCGCATCATTGATACCAATATCAACGTAATGGATGCCCGCGGGCGCATTATTGGCAGTGGCGATCGCGAGCGTATTGGGGAATTGCACGAAGGCGCGCTGCTGGTGCTCTCCCAGGGGCGCGTGGTTGATATAGACGATGCGGTAGCGAAACACCTGCACGGCGTCCGTCAGGGCATCAATTTACCGCTGCGCCTTGAAGGCGAGATTGTGGGGGTCATCGGCCTCACCGGCGAGCCTGAGTCACTGCGAAAATACGGTGAGCTGGTCTGCATGACGGCGGAGATGATGCTGGAGCAGTCGCGGCTGATGCACCTGCTGGCTCAGGACAGCCGACTGCGCGAAGAGCTGGTGATGAACCTTATTCAGGCGGAAGAGCATACCCCTGCGCTGAGCGAGTGGGCGCAGCGTCTGGGGATCGATCTGAATCAGCCGCGCGTGGTGGCGGTCATTGAGGTCGACAGCGGCCAGCTGGGCGTAGACAGCGCGATGGCCGAGCTGCAGCAGCTGCAAAATGCACTGGCGACGCCGGAGCGCGATAACCTGGTGGCGATCGTTTCTCTGACGGAGATGGTGGTGCTCAAACCGGCGCTCAATGCGTTTGGCCGCTGGGATGCGGACGATCATCGCCGTCGCGTGGAGCAGTTAATTTCCCGTATGAAAGAGAATGGTCAGCTGCGTTTTCGCGTTGCGCTGGGCAACTATTTTACCGGTCCGGGCAGTATCGCCCGCTCCTGGCGAACCGCGCGCACCACCATGATGGTGGGTAAGCAGCGAATGCCGGAAAGCCGCAGCTATTTCTATCAGGACCTGATGCTGCCGGTGCTGCTCGACAGCCTGCGCGGTGGCTGGCAGGCCAATGAGCTGGCGCGGCCATTAGCGCGTCTGAAAGCCATGGATAACAACGGCCTGCTGCGCCGGACGCTGCAGGCGTGGTTCCGTCATAACGTGCAGCCGCTGGCGACGTCAAAAGCGCTGTTTATTCACCGCAATACCCTGGAGTATCGGTTAAACCGAATTTCAGAGCTGACGGGGTTAGATCTGGGAAATTTCGACGACAGGCTGCTGCTGTATGTGGCGCTGCAGTTGGATGAACAGAGATGATGCTGTTTGCCGGGTGGCGGCTTCGCCTTACCCGGCCTACATGCGTTCGTAGGCCCGGTAAGCGAAGCGCCACCGGGCAATAAAACGGCTTATTTGTTGCGGGTTAATTTCTCAAGATCCGCTTCAATCTCGCTGATCTTATTGGTAACAACGCTTTCAAGGTGACGCAGGTCGTCAAGGATCTTGCGCTTGAGATCGACTTCGGTGCGGTCGCGCTGGCAGATCTGATCGAGTTCATCGATCACATAGCGCAGGTTAGGGCTGATTTCCTGTACTTCTTTGTATCCCTGTCCTACACCGTCAGCAACAACGGTCTTACGCTGGCGTGGGTATTTAAACTTCACGCTTTTGGCGAAAAACTCTCCTTTGTCCTTGTGAAAATAGATTTTCAAAATATCGTTATTGGCTTCCTGGCGGAGGCTGTAACGATCAATTTCATCAGGATTGGTAATGCCCAGACTTTTCAGATTATCGTACATAGCGGTACCCTTGATCTCAACATAACCTTTGAATAATTAACGAAAAAATCTATTTTCGCCACCCTCAGATATAAAAAAAGCGGGGTTGCCCCCGCTTTTTGTTATACCCGATTAATCGATGGTGCGCAGCAATTCGTTGATGCCCACTTTACCGCGCGTTTTCGCATCCACTTTCTTCACGATAACCGCACAGTACAGGCTGTATTTGCCATCTTTTGACGGCAGGTTGCCGGAAACCACCACGGAGCCCGCCGGAACGCGACCGTAATGCACTTCACCGGTTTCACGGTCGTAAATACGGGTGCTCTGGCCGATGTAAACGCCCATGGAGATCACGGAACCTTCTTCCACGATCACGCCTTCCACCACTTCTGAACGCGCGCCGATGAAGCAGTTATCTTCGATGATGGTTGGGTTAGCCTGCAGTGGCTCCAGAACACCGCCGATGCCCACGCCGCCGGACAGGTGAACGTTTTTCCCGATCTGTGCGCAGGAACCAACCGTTGCCCACGTATCCACCATGGTGCCTTCATCAACGTAGGCACCGATGTTCACGTAGGATGGCATCAGCACGGTGTTGCGTGCGATGAAGGCACCCTGACGCACCGCCGCAGGCGGCACCACGCGGAAACCTTCTTTCTGGAAACGCGCTTCGTCGTAGTCAGCGAACTTCATTGGCACTTTATCGAAGTAGCGGCTTTCTGCTCCGTCGATAACCTGGTTATCGTTGATGCGGAAAGAGAGCAGCACGGCTTTCTTCAGCCATTGATGAGTGACCCACTGACCGTCGATTTTTTCTGCCACGCGCAGTGCGCCGGAATCCAGCAGGGAAATCACCTGGTTTACCGCTTCACGGGTCACGGTATCCACATTTGCCGGGGTAATCTCGGCGCGACGCTCAAAAGCGGACTCAATAACGTTCTGTAACTGCTGCATTGTTTACTCTTTCCATTTCACTAAAAAACATATCACCCTTTATCGTTTGGATTGAGGGCTGCTGTCAACCGTTGTTGCACTTCAAGCTGCAGGTCATTATTAAGGGCACGCCGGTCGGCGGTGGCGATTATAAATAAATCTTCTACTCGCTCGCCAATCGTTGTAATTCGGGCCCCATGAAGCGAAATTCCCAGATCGGCAAAAACCTGGCCGACGCGGGCGAGCAGCCCTGGCTGGTCGAGCGCGATCAGCTCCAGGAACGATTTACGATCGGTGTGGGTCGGCAGGAAATTGACCTCGGTATCCACGGTAAAGTGGCGCAATTTTGCCGGCTGGCGACGCGGCTGCGGGGGCTGCCAGCTGCGCTGGGTAATCGCCTGCTCCAGACCAAAACGTATCCCTTCATGCCTGTCCGACGACAGCGGGCTGCCGTCCGGCTCCAGCACGATAAAGGTGTCCATGGCCATACCGTCGCGGGTGGTGAAAATCTGCGCGTCATGCACGCTCAGGTTACGTCTGTCCAGCTCGGCGCAGACGGCAGCAAACAGATAAGGGCGGTCCGGGCTCCAGATGAAAATCTCCGTTCCGCCGCGCGTGGCCTGCGGGCTTAGCAGGATCATCGGCTGGGACAGATCGTGCTTGAGCAGATGCCGCGCGTGCCACGCCAGCTGGTTTGGGCTGTGGCGGACAAAATAGTTGGCGCGGCAGCGGGCCCAAATCTGATGTAGCGCCTCTTCATCAATGTTATCCATCCGCAGCAGCGCCAGCGCCTGAAGCTGGTGGTGACGCACGCGCTCGCGCATGTCCGGCGTGTTCTGCATCCCGCGACGCAGCTGTTTCTCCGTAGCGAAGTACAGCTCGCGCAGCAGGCTCTGCTTCCAGCTGTTCCACAGGGTCTCGTTGGTGGCGCAGATATCGGCGACCGTCAGGCAGACCAGATAGCGCAGGCGGTTTTCCGTCTGAACCTCTTCCGCGAACTGCTTAATGACTTCCGGATCCTGAATGTCCCGACGCTGGGCGGTGACCGACATCAGCAGGTGATGGCGCACCAGCCAGGCCACCAGCTGCGTTTCACGCGAGTTGAGGCCGTGCAGCTCGGCAAATTTCAGCACGTCCTGCGCGCCGAGCACCGAGTGATCGCCGCCGCGGCCTTTGGCGATGTCGTGGAACAGGGCGGCAATCAGGATCAGCTCCGGATGGGTCAGACGCGGCCACAGCTCGACGCACAGCGGGTGGCGGGAGCGCGTCTCTTCTTTCGCGAAGCTTTCCAGCTTGAGCATCACGCGGATCGTGTGTTCATCCACCGTGTAGGCGTGGAACAGATCGAACTGCATCTGCCCGACGATGTGAGACCACTGCGGCATATAGGCCCACAGCACGCTGTGACGGTGCATAGGCAGCAGACCGCGGCTGACGGCACCCGGGTGGCGGAGCATGCTCAGGAACAGCGAGCGTGCTTCCGGGATATAGCATAGCGGCTGCGTCAGATGGCGGCGCGCGTGGCGCAGATGGCGCAGGGTGGTGGAGTAGATCCCGGTGATGGTGCTGTTGCGCACCATGGTATAGAACATCCGCAGAATCGCTTCCGGCTCGCGGATGAACAGCGTTTCGTCGCCCAGATCGATAAGCGTGCCGCGCAGCTGGAATTCGTCATCAATCGGGCGCGGCTTTTCGTCGGCCGTCAGGGCCAGAATGGCCTCGTCGAACAGCTGCAACAGCATCTGGTTCAGCTCGGTGACCCGGCGGGTGACGCGGAAGAAATCCTTCATCATCTGCTCAACCGGCTCGTTACCTTCCCCCTGGTAATTCAGGCGCTGCGCCACGCTGAGCTGGCGGTCAAACAGCAGACGGTTATCGTAGCGGGTGACTTCCAGATGCAGGGCAAAGCGGATGCGCCAGAGCAGGTGCAGACACTCGTTAAGCTCGTTACGCTCCGCCTCGGTTAAAAAGCCGAAGCCAACCATCTCGTCCAGCGAGGTGGCGCCAAAATGGCGACGGGCGACCCACTGTAACGTGTGGATGTCGCGCAGGCCGCCGGGGCTGCTTTTAATATCGGGCTCAAGGTTATAGCTGGTGCCGTGGTAGCGCTGGTGGCGCTGGTTTTGCTCCTCGACCTTCGCGGCGAAGAACTTTTCTGACGGCCAGAAGCCATCGCTGAAGATGTGTTTTTGCAGCTCCAGGAACAGCGCGACGTCGCCAATCAGCAGGCGAGTTTCAATCAGGTTGGTGGCGACGGTCAGGTCCGATAGTCCCTCCAGCAGACACTCTTCCAGGGTACGCACGCTGTGGCCGACTTCCAGTTTTACGTCCCAGAGCAGGGTCAGCAGCTCGCCGATTTTTTGCGCCTGCTCGTCCGGCAGCTTTTTGCGGCTTAAGATCAGGAGATCGATATCGGAAAGCGGATGCAGCTCACCGCGGCCATAGCCCCCGACGGCAACCAGCGCAACATCGCTGATTTGCCCAAACCCGTAATCGATCCACAGGCGCTGCAGCAGCTGGTCGATAAATTCGGTGCGCGCCTCAATCAGCTGTTCTGCTGATATGCCCGCATCAAATGCGCTGCCCAGCCAGCGGTGAAAGACGTCCATGTGCGCCTTGATGCCGGGACAGGTCAGCTCGTGCTGCGGCCAGACGCCCGGGTTATCGGGCTGGTCGGGGAGGGTGGGAAGGGCTGTGTTAGCATACTGTTCGGGTAAAAGATTACTCATCGTGCGCCACCCATAAGAAAAAGCTATAGCCATTAAAAAAGCCGGCATTTGCCGGCTTTTTTATCATTCGTCGTGCGTCAGTATCGCCGGGATGGTGTCATCCTTGCGCAACGTCATAATTTCGCAGCCGTTGTCAGTTACCACAATAGTATGCTCGTACTGCGCAGACAAGCTTCTGTCTTTGGTTTTCACCGTCCAGCCGTCTTTCATGGTACGGATGCGGTAGTCACCCGCGTTGACCATTGGCTCAATGGTAAAGGTCATACCTTTTTGCAGCACCACGCCGCCGTCATCAGCATCATAGTGCAGCACCTGCGGCTCTTCGTGGAAGACGCGACCGATGCCGTGACCGCAGTACTCGCGCACCACGGAGAACCCTTCCGCTTCCACAAACTTCTGGATTGCCGCACCGATGGTGCGCAGGCGAATACCCGGCTTCACCATTTTCAGCGCCAGGTAGAGGCTGTCCTGGGTAACTTTGCACAGACGCTCGCCAAGAATGGTTGGCTTGCCAACGATGAACATTTTTGAGGTGTCACCGTGGTACTCGTCTTTAATGACGGTCACGTCGATGTTAACGATGTCGCCGTCTTTCAGCAGTTTTTCATCGTCCGGAATACCGTGACACACCACTTCATTAATAGAGATGCAGACGGATTTCGGGAAACCGTGGTAGCCGAGGCAGGCGGAAACCGCGTGCTGCTCGTTCACGATATAGTCGTTACAGATGCGGTCCAGTTCACCGGTGCTGACGCCCGGCTTCACGAACGGCTCGATCATTTCCAGCACTTCCGCGGCCAGCCGACCGGCGATGCGCATCTTTTCAATTTCTTCAAGTGTCTTAATAGAGATAGCCATGTAATCTGTCCATCGGTGTCGATTTTTTCGACAATACTAGTCTAAGTGTCGTCAATGGTATCAGTCAGGCACGCTTCGTGCCAAATTGAGAATCATTAACAGCACACTCCGCCAACAACTGTTGGTTTCTGGTCGTGTTTTGTGGTATAAAGCGCGCCGGACTTCCGATCCATCTCAGATACACAGGCTGGACGGGAGCGACAAATCTCACTTTGTGTAACAACACACACGTATCGGCACATATTCCGGGGTGCCCTTCGGGGTCGGTAATATGGGATACGTGGAGGCATAACCCCAACTTTCAATATAGAGGTTTTAAACATGGCAACTGTTTCCATGCGCGACATGCTCAAGGCTGGTGTTCACTTTGGTCACCAGACCCGTTACTGGAACCCGAAAATGAAGCCTTTCATCTTCGGCGCACGTAACAAAGTTCACATCATCAACCTTGAGAAAACTGTACCAATGTTCAACGAAGCCCTGGCTGAGCTGAACAAGATCGCTTCCCGTAAAGGTAAGATTCTGTTCGTTGGTACTAAGCGCGCTGCAAGCGAAGCTGTGAAAGATGCTGCTAACAGCTGCGACCAGTTCTTCGTGAACCATCGCTGGTTGGGCGGCATGCTGACCAACTGGAAAACTGTTCGTCAGTCCATCAAGCGCCTGAAAGATCTGGAAACCCAGTCTCAGGACGGTACTTTCGACAAGCTGACTAAGAAAGAAGCGCTGATGCGCACTCGTGAACTGGACAAGCTGGAAAACAGCCTGGGCGGTATCAAAGATATGGGCGGCCTGCCAGACGCGCTGTTCGTAATCGATGCAGACCACGAGCACATCGCAATCAAAGAAGCTAACAACCTGGGTATCCCGGTATTCGCTATCGTTGATACCAACTCCGATCCGGACGGTGTTGACTTCGTTATCCCGGGTAACGACGACGCAATCCGTGCTGTTAGCCTGTACCTGAGCGCTGTAGCTGCTACCGTTCGTGAAGGCCGTTCCCAGGATCTGGCTTCTCAGGCGGAAGAAAGCTTCGTAGAAGCTGAATAATAAGGTTTTACCCCTTATTAGTACCGTGTATGAATAGGGGCCCATTACCGGCCCCTTTTTTCAATTTACACTGTTTGGCCCCCGGCCGGGCAGTTCACATCTCCCGAGGATTTAAGAATGGCTGAAATTACCGCATCCCTGGTAAAAGAGCTGCGCGAGCGTACTGGCGCAGGCATGATGGATTGCAAAAAAGCGCTGACTGAAGCGAACGGCGACATCGAGCTGGCAATCGAAAACATGCGTAAATCCGGTGCGATCAAAGCAGCTAAAAAAGCAGGCAACGTTGCTGCTGACGGCGTGATCATCACTAAAATCGACGGCACCTACGGCATCATTCTGGAAGTTAACTGCCAGACTGACTTCGTTGCTAAAGATGGTGGTTTCCAGGCATTTGCTAACAAAGTTCTGGACGCAGCTGTTGCTGGCAAAATCACTGACGTTGAAGTTCTGAAAGCACAGTTCGAAGAAGAACGTGTTGCGCTGGTTGCTAAAATCGGTGAGAACATCAACATCCGTCGCGTTGCTTCTCTGGAAGGCGACGTTCTGGGCTCTTACCAGCACGGTGCACGTATCGGTGTTCTGGTTGCGGCTAAAGGCGCTGACGAAGAGCTGGTTAAACAGCTGGCTATGCACATCGCTGCAAGCAAGCCAGAATTCGTTAAGCCAGAAGACGTGTCTGCTGAAGTCGTAGAAAAAGAGTACCAGGTTCAGCTGGACATCGCGATGCAGTCTGGTAAACCAAAAGAAATCGCAGAGAAAATGGTTGAAGGCCGCATGAAGAAATTCACCGGCGAAGTTTCTCTGACTGGCCAGCCATTCGTTATGGATCCAAGCAAGTCTGTTGCTCAGCTGCTGAAAGAGCACAACGCTGACGTAACTGGCTTCATCCGCTTCGAAGTGGGCGAAGGCATCGAGAAAGTTGAGACTGACTTCGCAGCAGAAGTTGCTGCAATGTCCAAGCAGTCTTAATGATTGAAAAGGAGCCGCCTGAGGGCGGCTTCTTTTTGTCACCCGTCACAGGAAATCAGACAGGCTCCAGTATCGCTGTACTGATTTGCGGCATATCATGTCGCCAGAATTAACCCCCATCTTAATCGTTGACAGTCTCAGGAAAGAAACATGGCTACCAATGCAAAACCCGTGTACAAACGCATTCTGCTTAAGCTGAGTGGCGAAGCGCTGCAGGGATCGGAAGGCTTCGGTATTGACGCAAGCATCCTTGATCGCATGGCACAGGAAATCAAAGAACTGGTCGAACTGGGTATCCAGGTTGGCGTGGTCATTGGCGGTGGCAACCTTTTCCGTGGTGCTGGTCTGGCGAAAGCGGGGATGAACCGCGTTGTGGGCGACCACATGGGTATGCTGGCAACCGTCATGAATGGCCTGGCGATGCGTGATGCGCTCCATCGCGCCTATGTTAACGCTCGCCTGATGTCCGCAATCCCCCTGAATGGCGTATGCGATAATTACAGCTGGGCAGAAGCCATCAGCCTGCTGCGCAATAACCGCGTGGTGATCCTCTCCGCCGGTACGGGTAACCCGTTCTTTACAACCGATTCCGCTGCCTGCCTGCGCGGTATCGAGATCGAAGCTGATGTGGTGCTAAAAGCGACTAAAGTCGATGGCGTGTTTACTGCCGACCCGGCAAAAGATCCTTCTGCGACCATGTACGATCAGCTGAGCTATAGCGAAGTGCTGGATAAAGAGCTGAAAGTGATGGATCTTGCCGCCTTTACGCTGGCTCGCGACCACAAACTGCCGATCCGCGTCTTCAACATGAACAAGCCAGGCGCATTGCGTCGCGTGGTCATGGGCGAAAAAGAAGGCACTTTGATCACGGAATAATTTCCGTTGACGATAAATACAGGTAAGATTCCGCTTTATTTTGTAGTGGTATCTTACCCGGGCGCGCCTTTGGCGTTGTCATGAATTAAACGCGACTATACTTAGCACACCTGTAGCGCTGTGCTGGCGGATAGTCTGCCTGAGACAAGTTTTCAAGGATTCGTAACGTGATTAACGACATCAGAAAAGATGCTGAAGTACGCATGGAAAAATGCGTAGAAGCGTTCAAAACCCAAATCAGCAAAATCCGTACTGGCCGTGCTTCCCCAAGCCTGCTGGATGGCATCATCGTAGAGTACTACGGTACGCCAACCCCTCTGCGTCAGCTGGCAAGCGTGACGGTAGAAGATACCCGTACGCTGAAAATCAACGTATTCGATCGTTCTATGGGCCCGGCAGTTGAGAAAGCGATCATGGCGTCTGACCTCGGTCTGAACCCAAGCTCTGCGGGTGCTGACATCCGCGTTCCGCTGCCACCGCTGACCGAAGAGCGTCGTAAAGACCTGATCAAAGTGGTGCGTGGCGAAGCTGAGCAGGGTCGTGTCTCCGTACGTAACGTCCGTCGCGACGCGAACGATAAAGTCAAAGCGCTGCTGAAAGAAAAAGAGATCAGTGAAGATGACGATCGTCGTTCCCAGGACGACATTCAGAAAATGACTGACGCTGCGATCAAGAAAATTGATGCGGCGCTGGCAGATAAAGAAGCGGAACTGATGCAGTTCTGATTTTTGTCGTACACTGATAAACGCCGTTCAGAGAGACTTTGGGTCTTGCTGGCGGCGTTTTGCTTTTATCTGGTCTAACTTTTCGGGCATCCCATGAAGCATTTAACACTCCTCGGCTCAACCGGCTCTATCGGTTGCAGTACTCTCGACGTTGTTCGCCATAATCCTGAGCTTTACACCGTGACAGCGCTGGTGGCCGGTAAGAATGTGCAGCGAATGGTTGAGCAGTGCCTGGAGTTTACGCCTCGCTATGTGGTGATGGATGACGAAGAGAGCGCGCGCCTGCTGAAAGCACAGCTGCTTGAGAAGGGTAGCCGAACCGAGGTGCTGAGTGGCCAACAGGCCGCCTGCGAAATGGCGTCGCTGGATGAGGTGGATCAGGTGATGGCGGCCATCGTCGGGGCGGCAGGATTATTGCCGACGCTTGCCGCAATTGATGCCGGTAAGGACGTTCTGCTGGCCAATAAAGAGTCCCTGGTCACCTGCGGACGCCTGTTCATGGAGGCGGTGAAGCAGCATGGGGCGCGTCTTTTGCCGGTCGATAGCGAGCACAACGCGATTTTTCAGAGTTTACCGCAACCTTTTCAACAGAACCTGGGGTACGCTGACCTGGAGCAGAATGGCGTCGTGTCGATTCTGCTTACCGGGTCTGGTGGCCCGTTCCGTGAAACGCCACTGTCTGAACTGCGTGCGATGACGCCGGATCAGGCGTGCCGTCATCCGAACTGGTCGATGGGGCGTAAAATCTCCGTTGACTCTGCCACCATGATGAACAAAGGTCTGGAATACATTGAAGCGCGCTGGCTGTTTAATGCGTCAGCGAAACAGATGGAAGTTCTGATTCACCCGCAATCGGTGATTCATTCGATGGTGCGTTATCAGGATGGCAGCGTGCTGGCGCAGTTGGGCGAACCTGATATGCGTACGCCGATTGCCCATTCCATGGCGTGGCCGAATCGAGTGAAGTCCGGCGTGAAGCCGCTTGATTTCTGCAAGCTAAGTTCCCTGACGTTCAGTGAACCAGACTATGACCGTTACCCTTGTCTGAAGCTTGCAATGACGGCCTTTGACCAGGGGCAGGCGGCGACAACGGCACTGAATGCAGCCAATGAAATTACCGTTGAAGCATTTCTGAATCAGCAAATTCGTTTTACCGATATTGCGGCGTTAAATTTATCGGTACTGGAGATGATGGATTTGCGCGAACCACAGAGCGTGGAAGAGGTGCTGGCGGTGGATGCAGCTGCGCGTAATATTGCGCGCCAACAGGTGACACGTCTCGCAAGCTGGTGATAAAGCAACCACTAGTCGTCGTGCTATTTGTTAGCGTTGGGCTTCAGTGATATAGTCTGCGCCACCTGATCGCAGGTATTTGACTTTATGTGGTCAGGTGAGCCGTGGTTTGACACGGCTTTTTTATGTATCGGCTTCAGTATTCCTGAGTACCGTTAAATCCTTTTCAGGGACAAAAAACGCGTTATGTTGTCTGCGAATCAACCAATAAGCGAAAACTTGCCAGCTCATGGCTGCCGTCATGTAGCAATCATTATGGATGGCAATGGCCGCTGGGCGAAAAGACAAGGGAAGATACGAGCCTTTGGGCATAAAGCTGGGGCGAAATCCGTTCGCCGCGCCGTTTCTTTTGCCGCCAATAACGGCATTGATGCGTTAACGCTCTATGCTTTTAGCAGTGAAAACTGGAATCGACCACTGCAGGAAGTGACTGCGTTGATGGAACTGTTCGTGTGGGCGCTAGACAGCGAAGTAAAAAGCCTGCACCGCCACAACGTCCGCCTGCGTATCATTGGCGATACCAGTCGTTTTAACTCACGTTTGCAGGAACGGATTCGTAAAGCAGAAGCGCTGACGGAAAACAACACCGGTCTGACGCTGAATATTGCGGCGAATTACGGCGGACGCTGGGATATTATCCAGGGCGTTCGGCATCTCGCCGAACAGGTTCAGGAAGGGCTGTTGAGACCTGACCAAATTGATGAAGAGGCGCTGAGCAAGCAAATCTGCATGAATGAACTGGCACCTGTGGATTTGGTAATTAGGACAGGGGGGGAGCATCGCATAAGTAACTTTTTGATATGGCAAATTGCCTATGCCGAACTTTACTTTACAGATGTTCTTTGGCCCGATTTTGATGAACAAGACTTTGAAGGTGCGCTGCATGCCTTTGCCAATCGAGAGCGTCGTTTCGGCGGCACCGAGCCTGGTGGCGACAACGCCTGATGGGGGTAGCTTTTGCTGAAGTATCGCCTGATTTCCGCTTTTGTATTAATACCCATTGTCATTGCGGCGCTGTTTTTACTGCCCCCGGTGGGATTCGCTATTGTTACGCTGGTGGTGTGCATGCTCGCCGCGTGGGAATGGGGACAGTTTAGCGGCTTTACCTCGCGTACGCAGCGAGTATGGCTTGCGGTACTTTGTGGCTTTATTCTGGCCGTAATGCTGTTCACGTTGCCTGAATATCATCATGATATTCATCAGCCTCTGGTGGCTGGTTCCTTGTGGATATCGTTGGCCTGGTGGGTTGCCGCGCTGTTGCTGGTGCTGTTTTATCCCGGCTCCGCGGCGTTGTGGCGTCATTCAAAAGTGCTGCGACTGATTTTTGGTTTGCTCACCATTATTCCTTTTTTCTGGGGTATGGTTGCGCTGCGCGCCTGGCACTACGACGAAAACCACTACAGCGGTGCGATCTGGCTGCTTTATGTGATGATTCTCGTCTGGGGGGCTGACTCCGGGGCCTATATGTTTGGTAAACTGTTTGGCAAACATAAGCTGGCACCGAAGGTTTCTCCGGGCA
The DNA here is from genome assembly GCF_049238285.1 of Enterobacter cloacae complex sp. IR53041. NCBI lineage: Bacteria > Pseudomonadati > Pseudomonadota > Gammaproteobacteria > Enterobacterales > Enterobacteriaceae > Enterobacter > Enterobacter cloacae complex sp. IR53041. The sequence goes on from NZ_JBMKHB010000036.1 coordinate 18,145, forward strand.
AAACCTGGCAAGGATTTATCGGCGGTTTGTTTACGGCCGCGATCATCTCCTGGGGCTACGGCGTCTGGGCGAATCTTGAAGTGGCACCATCAATACTGCTGGTGTGCTCGATTTTTGCTGCGCTTGCCTCCGTGCTCGGTGATTTAACCGAAAGTATGTTCAAGCGTGAAGCAGGGATTAAGGACAGTGGACACCTGATTCCAGGGCATGGCGGTATACTGGATCGCATTGATAGCCTGACAGCGGCTGTTCCAGTGTTTGCATGTTTGCTTTTACTGGTATTCGGGACGATTTAACGGAAGGTTTTATGCTGAGCATTCTCTGGAATCTGGCGGCGTTCATAGTTGCACTGGGTGTACTGATTACCGTGCATGAATTTGGCCATTTCTGGGTTGCTCGCCGCTGTGGCGTGCGCGTAGAGCGATTTTCCATCGGTTTTGGTAAATCACTCTGGACGCGCACCGACCGCCACGGTACGCAATTTGTCATCGCCCTTATCCCGCTGGGTGGCTACGTCAAAATGCTCGACGAACGCGTCGAGCCTGTCGCGCCTGAACTGCGACACAGCGCATTCAACAATAAAACCGTTGGACAACGCGCCGCCATCATCGCTGCCGGACCGGTAGCCAACTTCATCTTTGCAATTTTCGCTTACTGGCTGGTGTTTATCATCGGCGTCCCTGGCGTGCGTCCGGTAGTAGGTGACATTGCCCCCAACTCCATCGCGGCGAGTGCGCAAATTACATCCGGGATGGAACTTAAAGCGATTGATGGCATCGAAACCCCTGATTGGGATGCCGTGCGACTGCAGCTGGTTGCTAAAATTGGCGATCCGCAGACCACCATCAGCGTATCGCCATTTGGGTCAGACGCCCGTCAGGACAAAGTGCTCGATTTACGTCAATGGCGTTTCGAGCCAGACAAAGAGGATCCCGTCGCTGCGCTGGGCATTCGTCCGCGCGGCGCGCAGATCGAGCCGGTATTAGCCGAAGTACAGGCAAACTCGGCGGCGAGCAAAGCGGGTTTGCAAGCAGGCGACAGGATCGTTAAAGTCGATGGTCAACCATTAACAGAGTGGATGACCTTTGTTACTCTGGTGCGCGATAATCCGGGTACGTCTCTCGCGCTGGAAGTTGAAAGGCAGGGCAGTCCGCTTTCGCTGACGCTGATCCCGGATACGAAGTCGGTCGGCAAGAAGGCAGAAGGGTTTGCAGGCGTTGTGCCAAAAGTGATCCCGCTGCCAGATGAGTACAAGACAATACGCCAGTATGGGCCGTTCAGCGCCATCCTTGAAGCCACGGATAAAACATGGCAACTGATGAAGCTGACGGTCAACATGTTGGGGAAATTGATAACCGGTGATGTGAAACTGAACAACCTCAGTGGGCCAATTTCGATTGCCCAGGGGGCTGGGATGTCAGCGGAATTCGGGGTGATTTACTATCTCATGTTCCTCGCGCTCATTAGCGTGAACCTTGGGATAATCAACCTGTTCCCGCTTCCCGTTTTAGACGGGGGTCATCTGCTGTTTTTAGCGATTGAAAAGCTAAAAGGCGGGCCGGTATCCGAGCGAGTTCAAGACTTTAGTTATCGCATTGGCTCGATTTTGCTGGTGCTGTTAATGGGGCTTGCACTTTTCAATGATTTCTCTCGGTTGTAAGAGAGTTAGTTAGGAAGAACGCATAATAACGATGGCGATGAAAAAGTTGCTCATAGCGTCGCTGCTGTTTAGCAGCGCCACCGTATACGGTGCTGACGGGTTCGTAGTGAAAGACATTCATTTCGAAGGCCTTCAGCGTGTCGCCGTTGGTGCGGCCCTCCTCAGTATGCCTGTGCGCCCCGGCGATACGGTTAATGATGATGATATCAGTAATACCATCCGTGCTCTGTTTGCCACCGGCAACTTCGAGGATGTCCGCGTCCTGCGTGATGGTGATACCCTGCTGGTACAGGTAAAAGAACGTCCAACGATCGCCAGTATCACTTTCTCCGGTAACAAGTCGGTGAAAGATGACATGCTCAAGCAAAACCTTGAAGCATCCGGTGTTCGTGTGGGTGAGTCTCTGGACCGCACAACCCTTTCAGACATTGAAAAAGGTCTGGAAGATTTCTACTACAGCGTCGGTAAATACAGCGCCAGCGTGAAAGCGGTTGTGACTCCGCTGCCGCGTAACCGTGTTGACCTGAAGCTGGTCTTCCAGGAAGGTGTCTCTGCGAAGATCCAGCAGATCAACATTGTGGGTAACCACGCGTTCAGCACCGACGAACTGATCTCCACCTTCCAGCTGCGCGATGAAGTGCCGTGGTGGAACGTGGTGGGCGATCGCAAATACCAGAAACAGAAACTGGCGGGCGACCTTGAAACCCTGCGCAGCTACTATCTGGATCGTGGTTACGCGCGTTTCAACATCGACTCGACGCAGGTGAGCCTGACGCCGGACAAGAAAGGCATCTACATTACGATCAACATCACGGAAGGCGATCAGTACAAGCTTTCGGGTGTTGAGGTGAGTGGTAACCTGGCGGGGCATTCTGCTGAAATCGAATCGCTGACCAAAATTCAGCCCGGCGATCTCTATAGCGGATCCAAAGTCACCAAAATGGAAGACAGCATTAAGAAGCTGCTCGGCCGCTATGGTTATGCCTATCCGCGCGTACAGACTCAGCCGGAAATCAATGACGCGGATAAAACCGTTAAGCTGCACGTGAATGTTGACGCGGGTAACCGTTTCTACGTGCGTAAGATCCGCTTCGTCGGTAACGACACCTCCAAAGACTCCGTTCTGCGTCGCGAAATGCGTCAGATGGAAGGCGCATGGTTAGGTAGCGATCTCGTTGATCAGGGTAAAGAGCGTCTGAACCGTCTGGGCTATTTTGAAACGGTTGATACTGATACCCAGCGCGTACCGGGTAGCCCGGATCAGGTTGATGTCGTTTATAAAGTGAAAGAGCGTAACACCGGTAGCTTTAACTTCGGTGTGGGCTACGGTACTGAAAGCGGCGTCAGCTTCCAGGTTGGCGTGCAGCAGGATAACTGGCTGGGTACGGGTTACTCTGTCGGAATTAACGGTACCAAAAACGACTACCAGACCTACTCTGAGTTCTCTGTAACGAACCCATACTTCACCGTTGACGGTGTGAGCCTGGGCGGTCGTATCTTCTACAACGACTTTAAAGCCGACGATGCGGATCTGTCCTCCTACACCAACAAGAGTTACGGTGTGGACGGAACGCTTGGCTTCCCGATTAACGAATACAACACCCTGCGAGCGGGCTTAGGTTACGTGCATAACGACCTGTCCAATATGCAACCGCAGGTGGCCATGTGGCGTTACCTGGACTCTATTGGCCAGTCGGCGAGCAAAAACAGCGATAACAACGGTTTCGCTGCAGATGACTTCACCTTCAACTACGGCTGGACCTATAACCGTCTCGACCGTGGTTACTTCCCAACGGAAGGTTCTCGCGTCAACCTGAACGGTAAAGTTACCGTCCCGGGTTCCGATAACGAGTTCTATAAGGTGACGCTCGATACTGCGTCCTACTTCCCGATCGATGACGATCACAAGTGGGTGGTTCTGGGTCGTACCCGTTGGGGTTATGGTGATGGTTTAGGCGGCAAAGAGATGCCGTTCTATGAGAACTTCTATGCCGGTGGTTCAAGCACCGTGCGTGGCTTCCAGTCTAACAACATTGGTCCGAAAGCGGTTTACTACGGCGGAAACGACAAAGACAACTGCGAAAGCCGAGATCCAAAAGATGTATGTAGCTCTGATGATGCTGTAGGCGGTAACGCCATGGCCGTGGCGAGCCTGGAGTTCATCACGCCAACGCCGTTTATTAGTGATAAATATGCGAACTCCGTCCGTACATCCTTCTTCTGGGATGCGGGTACGGTGTGGGATACCAACTGGGAGAACACTGCCCAGATGCGTGCGGCGGGGGTTCCGGACTACAGCGATCCGAGCAATATTCGCATGTCTGCCGGTATCGCATTACAATGGATGTCACCGCTGGGGCCGTTGGTCTTCTCTTACGCCCAGCCGTTTAAGAAATATGATGGAGACAAAGCGGAGCAATTCCAGTTTAACATTGGTAAAACCTGGTAATAATCCGCTGCAAAGGAATGCGTTGGCAGTGTAGCGCTGACAACTGGCGATCGGTAATACGGTCGCCTTGCCACGCAAAGAACGGTACCTTCTGGTGCCAATGGGATGGTAAGGAGTTAATTGTGAAAAAGTGGTTATTAGCTGCAGGTCTCGGTTTAGCGATGGCAACTTCTGCTCAGGCAGCAGACAAAATTGCAATCGTCAACATGGGTAATTTGTTCCAGCAGGTTGCACAGAAAACAGGTGTTTCTGCGACTCTGGAAAACGAATTCAAAGGCCGTGCAAGCGAACTGCAGGGTATGGAAAACGATCTTCAGTCCAAAATGCAGCGTCTGCAGCGTGATGGTTCTACCATGAAGGCAAGCGACCGCAGCAAGCTGGAAAAAGACGTAATGGCTCAGCGCCAGGCGTTCTCCCAGAAAGCGCAGGCTTTCGAGCAGGATCGTCAGCGTCGTTCTAACGAAGAACGCGGCAAGCTGGTGACTCGCATTCAGACCGCTGTTAAAGCAGTGGCTGCCGATCAGAGCATCGATCTGGTTGTTGATGCGAACGCCGTCGCTTTCAACAGCAAAGATGTTAAAGACATCACTGCTGACGTTCTGAAACAGGTTAAATAAGTAATGCCTTCAATTCGACTGGCTGATTTAGCTCAGCAGTTGGATGCAGAATTACACGGTGATGGCGATATCGTCATCACCGCTGTTGCGTCCATGCAATCTGCTAAAGCTGGCACGATTACCTTCATGGTAAGCCCTAAGTACCGTGAGCAACTGGCTCAATGCCAGGCGTCAGCTGTTGTTCTGACGCAGGACGATCTTCCATTTGCCACTGTAAGCGCGCTGGTAGTGAAAAACCCCTACCTGACGTATGCCCGCATGGCTCAAATTCTTGATACCACGCCGCAACCGGCCCAGAACATTGCTGCCAGCGCAGCGATTGATGAGACGGCCAGGCTGGGTAACAACGTCGCCGTTGGTGCGAATGCGGTTATCGAATCCGGCGTCGAGCTGGGCGATAACGTCGTCATTGGCCCGGGCTGCTTCGTTGGGAAAAATACGAAAATCGGCGCCGGGACCCGTTTATGGGCGAATGTGTCCGTATACCATGACGTTGAAATTGGCGAAAACTGCCTCGTCCAGTCCAGCACCGTGATTGGTTCTGATGGCTTTGGTTACGCTAACGATCGCGGTAACTGGGTTAAGATCCCGCAGCTTGGTCGCGTTATTATTGGCGATCGCGTGGAGATCGGCGCCTGTACCACCATTGACCGTGGCGCGCTTGACGACACGATCATTGGCAATGGTGTTATCATCGATAACCAGTGCCAGATTGCGCATAACGTTGTGATTGGCGACAATACCGCGGTTGCGGGTGGCGTCATCATGGCGGGCAGCCTGAAAATTGGCCGTTATTGCATGATTGGCGGTGCGAGCGTGATTAATGGCCATATGGAAATCTGCGACAAGGTGACCGTGACGGGAATGGGCATGGTAATGCGTCCTATCACTGAACCTGGCGTCTATTCCTCCGGCATTCCGCTCCAGCCCAACAAGGTATGGCGTAAAACAGCAGCTCTGGTGATGAACATTGATGATATGAGCAAGCGCCTCAAGTCCCTTGAGCGCAAGATCGATCAACAAGACTAAGCGTCATCCGTTTAACGCTATTTTTCCCGGCCTGTCGGCTTTCTAATAAACCGGCAGGCCGTGTTATTATTGTTATCAGTACATTTTGACAGGAAGAGTATTTTGACTACTGACACTCATACTCTGCATATTGAAGAGATTTTAGAACTTCTGCCGCACCGCTACCCGTTTCTGCTGGTAGACCGTGTGCTGGATTTTGAAGAAGGTCGTTTTCTGCGCGCAGTGAAAAATGTTTCCGTGAATGAGCCGTTCTTCCAGGGGCACTTCCCTGGTAAACCTATCTTCCCGGGTGTGTTGATTCTGGAAGCGATGGCTCAGGCTACCGGTATTCTGGCGTTTAAAAGCGTCGGTAAACTGGAACCCGGTGAGCTGTATTACTTCGCGGGTATTGACGAAGCGCGCTTTAAGCGTCCTGTCGTGCCTGGTGATCAGATGATCATGGAAGTCACTTTTGAAAAAACGCGTCGTGGCCTGACTCGCTTCAAAGGCGTAGCGCTGGTTGACGGTAAAGTTGTTTGCGAAGCGACGATGATGTGTGCTCGTAGCCGGGAGTCCTGATACGTGATTGATAAATCCGCCTTTATTCATCCTACCGCCATTGTGGAAACGGGTGCCATCGTTGGTGCTAACGCCCACATTGGCCCGTTTTGTATTGTTGGACCCCATGTCGAAATTGGTGAGGGTACAGTGCTGAAATCTCACGTTGTGGTGAATGGTCACACGACCATTGGCTGCAATAACGAGATCTATCAGTTCGCCTCCATCGGCGAAGTTAACCAGGATCTGAAATATGCTGGTGAGTCGACCCGTGTGGAAATCGGCGATCGTAACCGTATTCGCGAAAGCGTCACCATTCATCGTGGAACAGTACAGGGTGGTGGGTTGACGAAGGTGGGCAGCGATAACCTGTTTATGGTGAATGCGCATATCGCGCACGACTGTACCGTGGGTGACCGCTGTATCCTTGCCAACAATGCCACGCTGGCAGGACACGTATCAGTTGATGACTTCGCAATTATTGGCGGCATGACCGCAGTCCATCAGTTCTGCATCATTGGTGCGCACGTGATGGTCGGCGGATGCTCCGGTGTGGCGCAGGACGTCCCACCGTATGTGATTGCGCAGGGCAACCATGCCACGCCGTTTGGCGTGAACATCGAAGGCCTCAAGCGTCGTGGTTTTAGTCGCGAAGCGATTACTGCCATCCGCAACGCGTACAAACTGCTGTACCGTAGCGGTAAAACGCTGGAAGAGGCGAAGCCGGAAATTGCCGAACTGGCGAAAAAGCACCCGGAAGTGGACGCGTTCATGGAGTTCTTTGACCGTTCAACAAGGGGTCTGATTCGTTAATGGTCGACAGTCGTCCGCTTACGATAGCCCTGGTCGCCGGAGAAACCTCCGGCGATATTCTTGGTGCCGGTCTCATCCGTGCGCTTAAGGCTCGCGTACCCAATGCTCGCTTCGTCGGTGTTGCTGGCCCGCTGATGCAGGCCGAAGGCTGTGAGGCCTGGTATGAAATGGAAGAGTTGGCCGTGATGGGGATCGTTGAGGTGCTGGGACGGTTACGCCGTTTGCTGCACATCCGTGCCGATCTCACCCGCCGCTTTACCGAACTCAAACCCGATGTGTTTGTCGGTATCGATGCACCTGATTTCAACATTACCCTCGAAGGGAATCTGAAAAAGCAGGGCATTAAAACGATTCACTACGTCAGTCCGTCCGTCTGGGCGTGGCGACAGAAACGCGTTTTCAAAATCGGACGGTCCACCCACCTGGTGCTGGCTTTCCTGCCTTTCGAAAAAGCGTTTTACGACAGATTTAATGTTCCGTGCCGTTTTATCGGTCATACCATGGCGGATGCGATGCCACTGGATCCGGATAAAAACGCGGCGCGCGACGCGCTGGGCATCCCGCATGATGTGCACTGTCTGGCCTTACTGCCAGGCAGCCGTGGCGCAGAAGTTGAGATGCTGAGCGCCGATTTTCTTAAGACTGCGCAACTTCTTCGCCAGACCTATCCCGATCTTGAAGTGGTCGTGCCGCTGGTGAATGCCAAACGCCGCGAGCAGTTTGAGCGCATCAAAGCTGACGTCGCCCCGGATCTTCACGTCCGTCTTCTGGACGGGCAGGGGCGGGAAGCGATGTATGCGAGCGATGCCGCACTGCTGGCCTCCGGCACGGCGGCGCTGGAGTGTATGCTGGCGAAATGCCCGATGGTGGTCGGTTACCGCATGAAGCCGTTTACCTTCTGGCTGGCAAAACGTCTGGTGAAAACAGATTACGTCTCCCTGCCAAACCTGCTTGCGGGTCGCGAGCTGGTGAAAGAGCTCTTGCAGGATGAATGCCAGCCACAGGCGCTGGCGGAGGCCCTGCTGCCGCTGCTCGCCAACGGTAAAACCAGCCACCAGATGCACGATACCTTCCGAGAACTGCATCAACTGATCCGCTGTAATGCTGATGAGCAAGCGGCCGATGCGGTGCTGGAGTTAGCAAAATGATGGAATTTGTTTATCCTCACACCCACCTTGTGGCGGGTGTGGACGAAGTGGGTCGTGGTCCGTTAGTGGGAGCCGTGGTGACCGCTGCGGTGATCCTCGATCCGGCTCGGCCGATCGTCGGGCTGAATGACTCAAAAAAATTGTCTGAAAAGCGCCGGCTGGCGCTGTTTAGTGAGATTCAGGAGAAAGCGCTGGCCTGGAGCCTCGGGCGTGCTGAACCGCATGAGATAGACGAGCTGAATATTTTGCATGCCACGATGCTGGCGATGCAGCGTGCGGTGGCGGGGCTGAAAATTTCCCCTGAATATGTCCTGATTGACGGCAACCGCTGTCCGGCATTGCCCATGCCTTCAATGGCAGTGGTCAAAGGCGATAGCCGGGTCGCAGAAATTAGCGCAGCTTCTATTATTGCCAAAGTGACACGCGACGCCGAAATGGCCGCGCTGGACCTCACTTACCCTCAGTATGGTTTCGCCCAGCATAAGGGATATCCCACACCTTTCCACCTGGAGAGGCTGGCTGAACATGGCGCAACCGAACACCATCGGCGCAGTTTTGGCCCGGTAAAACGCGCCCTGGGACGGGTGTCCTGAATCATTACGCAAGCAATTAAGTAACGCGGAATCTGAAGATGGCTGAACCACGTTTCGTACACCTGCGGGTGCATAGCGACTACTCCATGATCGATGGGCTGGCGAAGACCGGGCCGCTGGTAAAAAAGGCGGCCTCGCTTGGCATGCCTGCGCTGGCGATCACCGATTTTACCAACCTGTGTGGCCTGGTGAAGTTCTACGGAACGGCGCACGGCGCGGGGATGAAGCCGATCGTCGGCGCAGATTTCCACGTGCAGAGCGACCTCATCGGGGATGAACTGACGCAAATCTCCGTGCTGGCGATGAACAACACGGGTTACCAAAACCTCACGCTGCTTATCTCAAAAGCCTATCAGCGCGGATATGGTGCGCTGGGCCCGTGGATCGACCGCGACTGGCTGGCTGAACTGAACGAAGGGCTGCTCCTGATCTCAGGCGGCCGGATGGGGGACGTCGGCAAATCCCTGCTGCGCGGTAACAGCGCGCTGGTGGATCAATGCGTCTCGTTCTATGAAGAATATTTCCCTAATCGTTATTACCTGGAGTTGATCCGTACCGGCCGTCAGGATGAAGAGAGCTATCTTCATGCCGCGGTGGCGCTCGCAGAAGAGCGCGGGTTGCCCGTAGTGGCCACCAACGACGTGCGGTTCCTTGAGGCGGGCGATTTTGACGCTCACGAAATTCGCGTGGCGATCCACGATGGCTTTACCCTCGACGATCCGAAGCGGCCGCGCAATTACTCCGCACAACAGTACATGCGCAGCGAGGAGGAGATGTGTGAGCTCTTCTCCGATATCCCCGAAGCGCTGGAAAACAGCGTAGAGATCGCCAAGCGCTGCAACGTCACCGTCCGCCTTGGCGAATACTTCCTGCCGCAGTTCCCGACGGGTGACATGACTACGGAAGATTTCCTGGTCATGAAATCGAAAGAAGGTCTGGAAGAGCGTCTGGAATTCCTGTTCCCGGATGAAGAAGAGCGTAAAAAGCGTCGTCCGGAGTATGACGAACGCCTGGACATTGAACTCCAGGTGATCAACCAGATGGGCTTCCCGGGCTACTTCCTGATCGTTATGGAGTTCATCCAGTGGTCGAAGGATAACGGCGTGCCGGTTGGACCGGGGCGTGGCTCCGGCGCAGGTTCGCTGGTGGCGTATGCGCTGAAAATTACCGACCTCGATCCGCTGGAGTTCGACCTGCTGTTCGAACGTTTCCTCAACCCGGAACGTGTCTCGATGCCCGACTTCGACGTCGACTTCTGCATGGAGAAACGCGACCAGGTGATCGAGCACGTGGCCGACATGTACGGCCGTGATGCGGTATCGCAGATCATTACCTTCGGTACGATGGCGGCGAAAGCGGTTATCCGCGACGTGGGCCGCGTGCTGGGCCACCCGTACGGGTTTGTCGATCGCATCTCTAAACTGGTGCCGCCCGATCCGGGCATGACGCTGGCAAAAGCCTTTGAGGCTGAACCGCAGCTGCCGGAAATCTATGAAGCGGACGAAGAGGTCAAAGCGCTGATCGACATGGCGCGCAAGCTGGAAGGCGTCACGCGTAACGCCGGTAAGCATGCGGGGGGCGTGGTTATCGCCCCGACCAAAATCACCGACTTCGCGCCGCTGTATTGCGATGAAGCGGGCCAGCATCCGGTCACCCAGTTCGACAAGAACGACGTAGAATACGCCGGGCTGGTGAAGTTCGACTTCCTTGGCCTGCGTACGCTGACCATCATCAACTGGGCGCTGGAGATGATCAACGCCCGCCGCGAGAAGAACGGCGAGCCGCCGCTGGATATCGCGGCCATCCCGCTGGACGACAAGAAAAGTTTCGACATGCTGCAGCGCTCGGAGACCACCGCTGTCTTCCAGCTTGAATCCCGCGGCATGAAAGATCTGATTAAGCGCCTGCAGCCCGACTGCTTCGAAGATATGATCGCGCTGGTGGCCCTGTTCCGTCCGGGCCCTTTGCAGTCAGGGATGGTAGATAACTTTATCGACCGTAAGCACGGGCGCGAAGAGATTTCCTACCCGGACGTTCAGTGGCAGCACGAAAGCCTGAAGCCGGTACTGGAGCCAACCTATGGCATCATCCTGTATCAGGAACAGGTGATGCAGATCGCCCAGGTGCTTTCCGGCTATACGCTTGGCGGCGCGGACATGCTGCGTCGTGCGATGGGTAAGAAAAAGCCGGAAGAGATGGCCAAGCAGCGTTCCATCTTTGAAGACGGGGCGAAGAAAAACGGCGTCGACGGCGAGCTGGCGATGAAAATCTTCGACCTGGTGGAGAAATTCGCCGGGTACGGATTTAACAAATCTCACTCAGCCGCCTATGCTTTGGTGTCGTATCAAACGCTGTGGCTGAAGGCACACTATCCTGCGGAGTTTATGGCTGCGGTAATGACCGCCGATATGGACAACACCGAGAAGGTGGTGGGCCTGGTGGATGAGTGCTGGCGCATGGGGCTGAAGATCCTGCCGCCGGATATCAACTCGGGTCTTTATCATTTTCACGTCAATGACGACGGGGAGATCGTTTACGGGATTGGCGCGATCAAGGGCGTAGGTGAGGGGCCGATCGAGGCGATCATCGAAGCGCGCAACAACGGCGGCTATTTCCGCGAGCTGTTCGATCTTTGCGCCCGTACCGATACCAAAAAACTGAACCGCCGCGTGCTGGAAAAACTGATCATGTCCGGCGCGTTCGACAGGCTGGGGCCGCACCGCGCCGCGCTGATGAACTCGCTGGGCGACGCCCTGAAAGCGGCGGATCAGCACGCAAAAGCGGAAGCCATTGGCCAGGCGGATATGTTCGGGGTGCTGGCGGAAGAGCCGGAGCAGATTGAGCAGTCGTATTCCAACTGCCAGCCGTGGCCAGAACAGGTGGTGCTGGACGGCGAGCGTGAAACGTTAGGTTTGTACCTGACGGGTCACCCGATCAACCAGTACATTAAAGAAATTGAGCGCTATGTCGGCGGCCACAGGCTAAAAGACATGCATCCGACAGAACGTGGTAAAATCACCACGGCTGCGGGGCTCGTGATTGCTGCAAGGGTTATGGTCACCAAGCGCGGCAATCGTATCGGCATCTGTACGTTGGATGACCGTTCCGGGCGTCTGGAGGTGATGTTGTTCACCGACGCGCTGGATAAATACCAGCAATTGCTGGAAAAAGACCGCATACTTATCGTCAGCGGACAGGTCAGCTTTGATGACTTCAGCGGGGGGCTTAAAATGACCGCCCGCGAAGTGATGGACATTGACGAAGCCCGGGAAAAATATGCTCGCGGGCTTGCTATCTCGCTGACGGACAGGCAAATTGATGACCAGCTTTTAAACCGACTCCGTCAGTCTCTGGAACCCCACCGCTCGGGGACAATTCCAGTACATCTCTACTATCAGAGGGCGGATGCACGTGCGCGGTTGCGCTTTGGTGCAACGTGGCGTGTCTCTCCGAGCGATCGTTTACTGAACGATCTCCGTGGCCTCATTGGTTCGGAGCAGGTGGAACTGGAGTTTGACTAATACAGGAATACTATGAGTCTGAATTTCCTTGATTTCGAACAGCCGATTGCTGAGCTGGAAGCGAAAATCGATTCTCTGACAGCGGTAAGCCGTCAGGATGAAAAACTGGATATTAACATCGACGAAGAAGTGCATCGTCTGCGCGAGAAAAGCGTAGAGCTGACGCGCAAAATCTTTGCCGATCTCGGCGCATGGCAGGTGGCCCAGCTGGCACGCCATCCACAGCGTCCGTACACCCTGGATTATGTCCGCCTGGCGTTTGACGAATTTGACGAACTGGCAGGCGATCGCGCATACGCTGACGACAAAGCTATCGTAGGCGGTATCGCGCGTCTGGACGGACGCCCGGTGATGATCATTGGTCATCAGAAAGGTCGTGAAACCAAAGAGAAAATCCGTCGTAACTTCGGTATGCCAGCCCCAGAAGGCTACCGTAAAGCCCTGCGTCTGATGGAGATGGCTGAGCGTTTCAACATGCCAATCATCACCTTTATCGACACCCCAGGTGCCTACCCTGGCGTGGGCGCGGAAGAGCGCGGTCAGTCTGAAGCCATCGCGCGCAACCTGCGCGAGATGTCTCGTCTGAAGGTGCCGGTCATCTGTACCGTTATCGGCGAGGGTGGTTCCGGTGGCGCGCTGGCGATTGGCGTGGGCGATAAAGTGAATATGCTGCAGTACAGCACCTATTCCGTTATCTCCCCGGAAGGCTGTGCGTCCATTCTGTGGAAAAGTGCTGACAAAGCGCCTCTGGCTGCCGAAGCGATGGGCATCATTGCGCCGCGTCTGAAAGAGCTTAAGCTGATCGATTCCATCATCCCGGAACCGCTGGGTGGGGCTCATCGTAAGCCGGAAGTGATGGCGGCGTCCCTGAAAGCGCAGCTGCTGGCCGATCTGGCAGACCTGGACGTGCTGAGCAAAGAAGGTCTGCTCAACCGCCGTTACCAGCGTCTGATGACTTACGGCTACGCGTAAGCTTCACAATTATCTGAAAAGCCGCACAATGTTGCGGCTTTTTTTATACCTGCGGTTTAGCCGGACTATGCTTAGCTAATGTTTTTTAAGGAGGAAGCCCATGAATATCATTGCCGTTATGGGGCCACACGGCGTCTTTTATAAAGATGAGCCGATTAAGGAGCTGGAGCAAGCCCTGCAGTCGCGCGGGTATCAGCTAATCTGGCCGCACAACAGCGCCGATCTGCTGAAGTTCATCGAGCATAACCCGCGTATCTGCGGCGTGATCTTCGACTGGGATGAATATGACCTCGAACTGTGCAGCGATATCAACAAGCTGAACGAATATCTCCCGCTGTACGCGTTTATTAATACCCACTCAACCATGGACGTCAGCGCCAATGATATGCGTATGGCGCTGTGGTTCTTTGAATATTCCCTCGGCGTGGCGGAAGACATTGCGACCCGAATTCAGCAATACACGAATGAATATCTCGATAACATTACGCCGCCCTTTACCCGGGCGCTCTTCACCTACGTGAAAGAGGGGAAATATACCTTCTGTACGCCTGGGCATATGGCGGGAACGGCCTACCAAAAAAGCCCGGTGGGCTGCCTGTTCTATGATTTCTTTGGTGGCAACACGCTGAAAGCGGACGTGTCCATTTCAGTCACCGAATTAGGCTCGCTGCTGGATCATACCGGACCGCATCTGGAAGCCGAAGAGTATATCGCCCGCACCTTTGGGGCCGAGCAGAGCTATATGGTGACCAACGGCACCTCGACCTCGAACAAAATCGTCGGAATGTATGCCGCGCCTGCGGGGAGCACCCTGCTGATTGACCGTAACTGCCATAAATCGCTGGCGCACCTGCTGATGATGAGCGACGTTGTACCGCTCTGGCTGTCGCCCACGCGCAACGCGCTCGGTATTCTTGGCGGTATTCCGCGGCGGGAGTTCACGCATGAAGCCATTGAACGCAAGGTCGCGGCAGTGCACGGCGCAGGCTGGCCTGTCCATGCGGTGATCACCAACTCGACCTATGACGGTCTGCTGTACAACACGGACTGGATCAAAAAGACTTTGGACGTGCCGTCGATCCACTTCGATTCCGCGTGGGTACCGTACACCAATTTCCACCCGATTTACGCGGGTAAAAGCGGCATGAGCGGTGAACGCGTGCCGGGTAAAGTGTTCTTCGAAACGCAGTCGACGCACAAAATGCTGGCCGCGTTTTCCCAGGCTTCGCTGATTCACATCAAAGGCGAATACGACGAAGAGACCTTTAACGAAGCCTTTATGATGCATACCACCACCTCACCAAGCTATCCGCTGGTGGCGTCTATCGAAACGGCTGCGGCGATGCTGCGCGGCAATCCCGGTAAACGTCTTATCAATCGCTCTGTGGAGCGCGCGCTGCATTTCCGTAAAGAGGTTCAGCGGCTGAAAGAGGAAGCCGACGGCTGGTTCTTTGATATCTGGCAGCCGGAAGAGATTGATGAAGCAGAATGCTGGCCGGTTTCGCCCGCCGAAGACTGGCATGGCTTCCGGGATGCCGATAGTGACCATATGTTCCTCGACCCGGTAAAAGTGACGATCCTGACGCCGGGTATGGATGAGCAGGGCAAGATGAGCGAGGAAGGGATCCCGGCTGCGCTGGTGGCGAAGTTCCTTGATGAACGCGGCGTGGTGGTGGAGAAAACAGGCCCCTATAATTTGCTGTTTCTGTTCAGCATCGGGATCGATAAAACCCGGGCGATGGGGCTGCTGCGCGGTCTGATGGAATTTAAGCGCGCCTACGATCTCAACCTGCGGGTGAAGAACATGCTGCCGGATCTCTACGCGGAAGATCCTGACTTCTACCGCAATATGCGTATTCAGGATCTGGCCCAGGGGATCCACAGGCTGATCCGTCAGCACGATCTGCCGCGTCTGATGCTACAGGCGTTCGATGTGTTGCCGGAGATGAAGTTTACCCCGCACAAGGCGTGGCAGCGCCAGGTGAGGGGGGAGGTCGAAACCGTCGAGCTGGAAAATCTGGTTGGGCGCGTATCGGCAAACATGATCCTGCCGTATCCGCCGGGCGTACCGCTCCTGATGCCGGGAGAGATGATTACCGAAGAGAGTCGGGCCGTGCTCGATTTCCTGCTGATGCTCTGTTCGGTAGGGCGTCACTATCCCGGTTTTGAGACGGATATCCACGGTGCGAAGCGCGACGAAAACGGCGTGTACTGGGTGCGAGTCCTAAAATAAGGGTGACCGCTTGCCAGGTGCGGGTTTTCGGTTGTAACGTTCAGGCATCATAAAAAGGAGAAGCTATGCTGGGTTTAAAACAGGTTCATCATATTGCGATCATTGCGACCGATTACGCGAAGAGTAAGGCCTTCTACTGCGACATTCTCGGCTTTACGCTGTTGAGCGAGGCCTACCGCGAGGAGCGCGACTCCTGGAAGGGCGACCTGGCGTTAAACGGGCAGTATGTGATTGAACTGTTCTCTTTTCCTTTTCCGCCTGCGCGTCCGTCCCGTCCGGAAGCCTGTGGCCTGCGCCATCTTGCCTTCAGCGTCGATGACCTGGATAGCGCAGTAAAACATCTGGAAGCGCACGGCGTGACGTGTGAAGCAATCCGCGTCGATCCGTTTACCGACAAGCGCTTTACCTTTTTCAACGACCCGGACGGCCTGCCGCTGGAGCTTTATCAGCAGTAATCTTCGTCCTGTGTGATAATGCCCGCTCAGTTCGGGCATTTTTTTATGTGTAATTCCCTATGACCTTACCCGCTATCGCACACGCCGTTTCACCGTACCGCCAGCTGCTGGTGGGGTTTAGCGGTGGCCTGGATTCCACCGTTCTGCTCCATCGTCTTAAACGCTGGCACGACCAGGAGCCTGACGTCCAGCTGCGGGCGATACATATTCATCACGGATTAAGTCCTCACGCAGAGGAGTGGGTGGCGCACTGCGAAGCCTTGTGTGCGGCGTGGGCGATCCCGCTTCTCGTCGAGCGCGTCACGCTTGCGGAGGAAGGGCTGGGCATTGAGGCGCAGGCGCGTAAAGCCCGCTATGCCGCCTTTGCCGGGGCATTGCGTACAGGAGAAGCACTGGTCACAGCCCAGCACCTGGACGATCAGTGTGAAACCTTTCTGCTGGCGCTTAAGCGGGGCAGCGGACCGGCAGGGCTTTCAGCCATGCCTGAGCGTTCTGAGTTTGCCGGTACAAGGTTACTGCGTCCGCTGCTTGGCGAGACGCGCGCCTCGCTTGAGGCCTGGGCGCGAGAACATCAGCTCAGCTGGATTGAAGATGAGAGCAACCAGGATGACGGCTATGACCGTAACTTTCTGCGTCTGCGCGTTCTCCCGCTATTGAGCGAGCGCTGGCCGCATTTCGCCGAGGCGACGGCAAGAAGCGCTATGCTGTGCGCCGAACAGGAATCGCTGCTGGACGAGCTGTTGAGTGACGAGCTGGCTGAACTGATTTCTGAAGACGGAGCGCTGGCGATTGCACCGCTGAAAGCGATGAGCCCGGTGCGTCGCGCCGCACTGATACGGCGCTGGCTGTCCTCTCATCACGCCGCGATGCCGTCGCGGGCGATGCTAAACCGTATCTGGGACGAGGTTGCCCTGGCGCGGGAGGATGCTTCCCCGTGCGTCCATCTGAACGGTTTTGACGTAAGGCGCTACAAAGGGGAACTCTGGTGGGTAAAATCAACGCCCTCACTGACCAATGTGGTGCTCGACTGGCTTTCACCTGAGCTTCCGCTGATATTGCCCGCTGACGCTGGACGTGTTTCTCTTATACCGTCTGGTCATGTGAGGCTGCCAGAGGCAGGAGAACCGGTAACGGTACGCTTTAAGGCTGGCGGCATGCTGCATATTGTCGGGCGCAACGGGGGACGCAAGCTGAAGAAAATCTGGCAGGAGTGCAACGTGCCGCCGTGGCTGCGCGATACCACGCCGCTGTTGTTCTATGGTGAAACATTGATTGCTGCTGCGGGCATTTTCATCACGGAAGCGGGATGGGCGGAAGAGGGTGTCAGGTTTGAGTGGCAGAAAGCGTAACGGGCAGCCAGGCTGCCCGTTAATGTCATCAGGATTCGCTCACCACGACGGTGCCGATTTGCGGGTGGCTGAAGCTGGCTATTTTATCCAGGCGCAGCTCACGCGTCGCACCGGCATCTTCCACTATCAGGTATTCCACATTCTTACGTGAAACCAGATCGCTGGCCTTCGCCTTCAACACTTCGCCATCTTTTAGCTCCAGCGTCAGTAATAAATGATGCTGGCAGGCGAGTTCGAGGTTGTCATAGTCATCACAATTGATGGGTTGATAAGTATCATTCATCGACATAATCGCTCACCAGTAAATTCGCCGCAGCATACGCTGCTTTTTCCCTGACCGACTCTGAAAGGCTCTCATCAGAGGCCACTTCATTAAGCACTTTCAATACACAGCCCAACGCGTCCGGGACATACCCCAGATCTCCGCTGGCGATTTCCGCATACCGTTTGCGAATTAACTCACAATAATTATTCACATCCCCTCCCGCCAGCGCACTGACTTACTGTGAGATATCATTAAGCCTACGAAGATAAACTCGGTTTAGCAAGGTGACTATACCATACTCATTTAAGCAATATCAGCGCCTTGATAGCGGTGTATTTATCACCCTACAACAGCCTTTTGCCGCGGTTTTCGCTACAATGAGCGCCTGATTCGAATGGAGTTCTCTCATGGCGCTGAAAGCGACAATTTATAAAGCAGTGGTCAATGTGGCCGATCTTGATCGCAACCAGTACCTGGACGCCTCGCTGACGCTGGCTCGCCACCCCTCCGAAACCCAGGAGCGCATGATGCTGCGCCTGCTGGCGTGGATTAAGTACGCTGACGAGCGTCTGCAGTTTACCCGTGGGTTAAGCGCAGAAGACGAGCCAGAAGCCTGGCTGCGCAACGATCATCTGGGTATCGATTTGTGGATCGAACTTGGACTGCCGGACGAGCGCAGAATTAAGAAGGCCTGCACTCAGTCCGCTGAAGTGGCCTTATTCGCGTATAATCAGCGCGCTGCGGAGATTTGGTGGCAGCAAAACAAAAGCAAGTGCGGACAGTTTAAAAATCTCACGGTCTGGTATCTGGATGATGAGCAGCTGGCGCAGCTGAGCGACTTTGCCAGCCGGACCATGGTGTTGCAGGCGACGATTCAGGACGGTGCCATCTGGCTCTCTGATTCTCAGAATAATCTGGAAATTCATTTGACGGCGTGGCAACCGGCCTCATGATCGTCTTGTCCCGAAACGTCAGCATTCCGGACAACGAGCTGGAGATCACCGCCATCCGTGCTCAGGGGGCAGGTGGGCAGCACGTCAACAAGGCCTCAACGGCAATCCATTTGCGTTTTGACATTCGGGCCTCAAGCCTGCCAGAGTATTATAAAGAAAGTCTGCTTGCTGCCAGCCATCACCTGATCACCAGCGATCGCGTGATGGTGATCAAAGCCCAGGAATACCGCAGCCAGGAGCTCAACCGGGAAGCGGCGATAGCCAGGCTGGTGGCGGTCATTAAAGAATTAACGGCAGTACAAAAAAGCCGCCGGGCAACGCGGCCAACCCGCGCATCGAAAGAGCGTCGGCTGGCCTCGAAGGCCCAAAAATCCACAGTGAAAGCACTACGCGGTAAAGTTCGTCGCCCCACAGAGTGACGAAAGGGAACACACTTTTCATAAGGAATTCATTGTGAAAAAAGCATTATGGTCAGCGCTGGCAGTGAGTACGCTGTTTGCGCTTTTCGGGTGTAACAACCGCTCCGAAACGCAGGTTTTACAACCCACGCAGACGGAAGAATTAAAACCGATGCAGCAGAGCTGGCGCGGCGTATTGCCTTGCGCGGACTGTGAAGGCATTGAAACGTCACTGTTCCTGCAAAAAGACGGCACCTGGGTGATGAACCAGCGCTATCAGGGCGCAAAAGAGCCTTCTTCTTTTGCAACTTATGGAACATGGGCGCGAACGGCGGAGAAGCTGGTTCTGACGGATACCGCTGGCGAGAAAACTTATTTCCGCGCCAAAGGCGAGGGGATGGAGATGCTGGATCGTGAAGGCAATCCAATTGAATCCCAGTTCAACTACACGCTGGCGCCGGTAAAAGCGGCTCTGCCCGCGACGCCGATGGCGATGCGGGGGATGTACTTCTACATGGCGGATGCGGCGATCTTTACCGACTGCGCAACCGGTAAGAAGGTCAGCGTGGCAAACAATGCGCAGCTTGAACGTGATTACGCGGTGGCGCGCGGCAATGACAGCAAACCGGTATTGCTGACGGTGGACGGTCACTTTACGCTGGAGCCAAACCCGGATAGTGGAGAGATGGTGAAAACGCTGGTGGCAGATAAAGACGCGAAGTTTGTTGCGGGTAAAGACTGTAACAGTAAATAAGCTGACGCTGAGCCATTAAAAAACCCCGCCTGAGCGGGGTTTTTTGTTTAGCCTTTGATGGCTTTCACCAGGTAATCAAGAATCTCGCCTGTCTTGATCATCTGTTTTTCGCCGCTGCGACGGTATTTGTATTCAATCTCGTCGCTGTCGAGGTTACGGTCGCCGATCACGACGGTGTGTGGGATACCGATCAGTTCCATATCGGCAAACATCACGCCCGGACGCTCTTTACGGTCATCCATCAGCACTTCGATACCCTGCGCACGCAGCTCGGCATACAGCTTCTCGGCCAGTTCCTGCACGCGGTAAGACTTGTGCATGTTCATTGGCAGAATAGCAACCTGGAACGGTGCGATGTTGTCTGGCCAGACGATGCCGCGCTCATCATAGTTCTGCTCAATGGCGGCAGCTACCACGCGCGTCACCCCGATACCGTAGCAACCCATGGTCAGGATCTGGTTACGGCCATCTTCACCCTGAACAGCGGCGTTCAGCGCGCGCGAGTATTTATCGCCCAGCTGGAAGATGTGACCGACTTCAATGCCGCGCTTGATCATCAGGGTACCCTGACCGTCCGGGCTTGGATCGCCTGCGACCACGTTACGGATGTCTGCTACTTCCGGCGTCGCCACGTCGCGATCCCAGTTGATGCCGAAGTAGTGTTTACCGTCGATGTTCGCACCGGCGGAGAAGTCGCTCATCGCGGCTACCGTGCGGTCAATAACAACAGGAACCGGCATATTCACCGGACCAAGAGAACCTGGGCCAGCATTGACCACGGCGCGGATTTCCGCTTCCGTCGCGAACGTCAGCGGGCTGGCGACCTGCGGCAGCTTCTCAGCTTTCACTTCGTTCAGCTCGTGATCGCCACGCACCAGCAGGGCAACCAGCGGGTAAGCGCTCCCTTCGGTGGCTTTCACCAGCAGCGTCTTAACGGTTTTTTCGATCGGCAGGTTGAACTGCTCAACCAGCTCGGCAATGGTTTTCGCGTTTGGCGTATCAACCAGCGTCATCTCTTGCGTTGCCGCAGCACGTGGTTCTTTTGGTGCCAGCGCTTCTGCGAATTCGATGTTCGCCGCGTAATCTGAAGAGTCAGAGAAGATCACATCGTCTTCACCGCTCTGCGCCAGTACCTGGAATTCATGAGATGCGCTACCGCCGATGGAGCCGGTATCAGCCTGCACAGCACGGAAATCCAGCCCCATGCGGGAGAAAATTTTGCTGTATGCCGCGTACATTTTGTCGTAGGTCTCTTGCAGGGATTCCTGAGAGGTATGGAAAGAGTAGGCGTCTTTCATCAGGAATTCGCGAGAGCGCATGACGCCGAAACGCGGGCGAACTTCGTCACGGAACTTGGTCTGGATCTGGAAGAAGTTCAGCGGCAGCTGTTTGTAAGAGCTCAGCTCATTACGAATCAGGTCGGTGATGACTTCTTCATGCGTTGGGCCGAGAACGAACGGACGCTCGCCACGATCGACGAAGCGCAGCAGTTCAGGACCATACTGTTCCCAACGACCGCTCTCCTGCCACAGGTCAGCGGGCTGAACCACGGGCATGGACACCTCGATAGCACCGGCGTTGTTCATCTCTTCACGCACGATGTTTTCGACTTTTTTCAGGACGCGCACGCCGGTCGGCAGCCAGGTGTATAACCCGGAGGCCAGCTTGCGGATCATCCCGGCGCGCAGCATCAGCTGATGGCTGATCACTTCGGCGTCGGCAGGCGTCTCCTTCAGAGTGGAGAGCAGATATTGGCTAGTACGCATGTTGTTACGGTTCCATTTCGACGATTGGAACAGGCTGAAACACCAGCCTGACACAAAAAAAGTGGTTTAGTTTACCAGTGTGGCAAAGATGCCAAAAGAGAGGAGAACAAAATTACCTGGGTTCAAGGGCAAACACTTCAAAACCTGCCCCGGTGACGCGCCAGCGAACGTTAAAATCCAGCAGCCAGACGGCGTACGTTTTACCTGCTTCCTCTTCTTTACGGTAGGCCGGACGCGGGTCCTGTGCCAGAACTTCTGTGATGAAATCCCGTAAGCGAGGATAGCGTTTCTCCAGTTGGCCGAACTGAGCGGTTATCTCAGGCGTAAAATATACAGGCATGTCCGCCTGTGGGGCGTCCTGAGCATAGCTTGCACGCGCGTCCGGAAGGGCTTCGGCGAAGGGCAAATAGGGTTTGATGTCGATCACCGGCGTGCCGTCGACAAGGTCCAGGCTACCTAACTCCAGTATCACCCGATCTTTCTGGCAGCGTATGCCTTTCAGTTCAACCAGTGACATGCCAACCGGGTTTGGACGGAAGGTCGAGCGCGTCGCAAACACCCCCATTCTCGCATTGCCGCCAAGACGAGGAGGACGCACGGTAGGACGCCAGCCGCCTTCCATCGTCTGGTGAAACACGAACACCACCCACAGGTGGCTGAATGCCTCAAGCCCGCGTACCGCATCGGCCTGATTGTAAGGCGCAATCAGGTGAAGCTCACCGCGTCCGCTGGTGACAAGACCGGGCTGGCGGGGGACGGCGAACTTCTCTTTGTAAGGAGAGTGGATAACGCCTATCTGCTCGAACTGAAATGCACTCATTTCGCCGTGATGTTCAGCGCAGAACCGATGCACACCGCCTGACGGTAGCAGCCCGGCGTGCCGCTGGTGACTTCACAGCTGTGCAGCAGGACCGCGTTGGCTTTCATTTTTGCGGCATTAATCTGCATGCGTTTACGCGCTGTCGGGATATTCGGTGGTGAGTCCTGATTGGTCGCCTGACAGGATTCGCCGCTCACTTCGCCCAGTTCACGGAACGGTTTACCGACGAGTTCATCCGCTTTCGTGATAATGCGAACCGGCGCAGGGCGAACCACTTTCGGTTTCGCAGGCTCGGTCTTTGGCGGGGTTGCCGTGCTTTGAACAGGTTCAACGGGAGATCTGCTTAGCATAGAACAGCCGCTCAGCATGAGTGCTAAAAGACAGATCGGTAAAGCACGCATAATATTTCCTCAATGGATAATCAAAACGTCAGATATTGAATCAGTTGACTGCACAAATGACAAGACGGGCATAAGCCCGTCCTGATGATATTACACTGAGGTGAGATTACCAGCCTTTAACAGCGCCGCCGTTAAACACTTTGTTGGCTTCCTGGTAAACTTCGTCAGACTGATAGGCCTGTACGAATTTCTTCACGTTTTCCGCGTCTTTGTTGTCTTCGCGAGTCACGATCAGGTTTACGTATGGAGAGTCTTTATCTTCAACGAAGATACCGTCTTTAGCTGGGGTCAGGCCAATCTGGCTGGCGTACGTGGTGTTGATAACGGCCAGGGCAATCTGCGCATCGTCCAGAGAACGTGGCAGCTGCGGTGCTTCCAGCTCAACAATTTTCAGATTTTTCGGGTTCTCGGTGACGTCCAGAACGGTTGGCAGCAGGCCAACACCGTCTTTCAGTTTGATCAGGCCCACTTTCTGCAGCAGCAGCAGGGAACGACCAAGGTTAGTTGGGTCGTTAGGGACGGCAACCTGAGAGCCCGGCTGCAGTTCGTCCAGGGATTTAATTTTCTTAGAGTAACCGGCAATTGGATAAACGAAGGTATTACCCACGCCCACCAGTTTATAGCCGCGATCTTTGATCTGCTGGTCCAGGTATGGTTTATGCTGGAAGGCGTTCGCGTCGATATCACCTTTGCTCAGCGCTTCGTTCGGCAGAACATAATCGTTGAAGGTCACCAGCTCCACGTCCAGGCCATATTTCTCTTTCGCTACTTTCTGAGCAACTTCTGCAACCTGCTGTTCTGCACCTACGATAACGCCCACTTTAATGTGGTTCGGATCTTTTTCATCCTGACCGCAACCCACCAGTGCCAGAGAGCCGATCAGCGCGCCTACTGCTGCGAAGGTCTTTAATTTAAACGCCATGTTTTATCCTTAACTCGTAGAGTTTATGTTGTGTGTAACGTTATTTGTGCGTAACAGCCCGGACGATGCGATCGCCAGAGAACTGGATTAAGTAAACCAGAACAACCAGCAATACCAGAACGGTATTCATCACGGTCGCGTTATATCCAATATAGCCGTACTGGTAACCAATCTGACCTAAACCGCCCGCGCCTACGGCACCGCCCATCGCGGAATAACCGACCAGGGTGATAAGCGTAATGGTTGCCGCATTCACCAGCCCTGGCAGTGCCTCAGGCAGCAGAACCTTGCGGACGATCTGCATCGGCGTGGCGCCCATCGCGCGGGACGCTTCGATCAAACCGGTTGGGATCTCCAGCAGGGCGTTTTCCACCATACGGGCGATAAACGGCGCAGCGCCAACGGTCAGCGGAACGATCGCCGCCTGCAGACCGATAGACGTTCCGACGATCACGCGGGTAAACGGAATCATCCACACCAGTAAGATAATGAACGGGATAGAACGGAAGATGTTCACCAGCGCAGAGAGCGTACGGTACAGCTTCGCGTTCTCAATGATTTGACCCGGACGCGTCACGTACAGCAACACGCCGACCGGCAGGCCAATCACAAAACCAAAGAAGCCAGAGACAAAGGTCATTGCCAGCGTTTCCCAAACGCCGCGAACCAGCAGCCACATCATCGGCTCAGACATAACCCAGTACCTCTACTTTTACGTGATGTTCTTGCAGCCAGGCAATGGCTGCCTGGGTTTCTTCTTGTGTGCCGTGCATTTCTGTCAGCATGATGCCGAACTTCACGCCACCGGCGTAATCCATCTGCGCGCTGATGATGTTGTTATTCACGTTAAAGCGACGTGCGGTTTCGGAAAGCAGGGGAGCATCAACGGACTGGCCGGTGAACTCCATGCGCAGCATCGGGACGCTGTCTGCTGTTGCTTCTGTTTTCAGACGTTCCAGATAGTCTTCCGGAATATCCAGATGCAGCGTGGACTGGATGAACTGCTGCGCCAGCGGGGTTTTCGGATGCGAGAACACTTCGCTTACCGTGTCCTGCTCGATCAGTTCACCGTTACTGATGACCGCCACGCAGTCGCAGATGCGTTTCACCACATCCATCTCGTGCGTAATAAGGAGGATCGTCAGGCCCAGACGACGGTTAATGTCTTTCAGCAGTTCCAGAATAGAACGCGTGGTTGCCGGATCCAGTGCGCTGGTGGCTTCATCACACAGCAGCACCTTAGGATTGCTTGCCAGCGCGCGGGCAATGGCCACACGCTGTTTTTGCCCACCGGACAGATTTGCCGGGTAGCTATCCTGTTTGTCGCCCAGACCCACGAGGTCGAGCAGCTCGGTGACGCGGCGCTTCACTTCTTCTTTCGGCGTGTTATCCAGCTCAAGCGGTAAGGCAACGTTGCCGAACACGGTGCGGGAAGCCAGCAGGTTAAAGTGCTGGAAGATCATGCCAATCTGACGACGCGCTTTGGTGAGTTCTTTCTCTGAAAGGGCGGTAAGTTCCTGGCCGCCAACTTCTACGCTGCCCTGGGTTGGGCGCTCAAGCAGGTTAACACAACGGATCAGCGTACTTTTACCTGCACCCGATGCGCCAATGACGCCATAAATTTGACCAGCAGGAACATGCAGGCTGACGTTGTTCAGCGCCTGAATGGTTCGGTTCCCCTGCTGGAACACTTTGGTGATATTGGAAAGTTTAATCATTAGATTATTTTTATCGTATGTAAGTTAGCCGTGGCATTTTCTTCTGCCAGATACGGGTGATGACCGTAAACAAAACGGATGTTAAGGCATCCAGACGTCTAAATCAATCCAACTCTGTACGATGAGCACTTTATTGCGCTGCGATTCATGAGATACTAGCTGAACATGCCTTTTTCAGGAGCAAACCGGTGGCAAAATCAGTACCCGCAATTTTTCTCGATCGTGACGGCACTATTAATGTGGATCACGGTTATGTCCATGAGATTGATGAGTTCGAGTTTATCGAGGGCGTAATAGATGCCATGCGCCAGTTGAAAGATATGGGCTATGCGCTGGTGGTGGTGACGAACCAGTCTGGTATTGCACGCGGTAAATTCACCGAAGCGCAGTTCGAGACGCTGACCGAATGGATGGACTGGTCACTTGCCGACCGCGGTGTGGATCTGGATGGCATCTACTATTGTCCGCATCATCCGCAGGGAACCGTAGAAGCGTATCGTCAGACCTGTGATTGCCGTAAGCCGCATCCGGGGATGTTTATCTCTGCGCAGGAGTTCCTGCACATTGATATGGCGGCTTCTTATATGGTGGGCGATAAACTGGAAGATATGCAGGCAGCCGCAGCCGCGGGTGTAGGGACTAAAATATTAGTGCGTACCGGCAAGCCAGTGACGCCAGAAGCTGAGAATGCGGCGGATTGGGTGATTAATAGTCTGGCCGATCTGCCAAAAGAGATTAAAAAGCACCAAAAATAGCCTTTTTGGTGAAAAGGTGAGCGGTTGAAATAAAAATGCATTTTTCCGCTTGTCATTCCTCGGCGGCTCCCTATAATGCGCCTCCATCGACACGGCGGATATGAATCACTTCACAGACAACGCGGTCGGTTGAAGAGAAAAAATCCTGAAATAACGGGTTGACTCTGAAAGAGGAAAGCGTAATATACGCCACCTC
>NZ_JBMKHB010000037.1:0-40565 GCF_049238285.1 Enterobacter cloacae complex sp. IR53041
CTTACCCGACCGACAAAAACCTCGAATCGTAGGCCGGGTAAGGCAACGCCGCCACCCGGCGAAAATGTCCTCAATTGCCGAGCTTCACCGGCATCCCCGACCGCCGTTCCAGCTCAGCACCTGCACCCTCGTTGATCAACTCTGTCCGCAGCGCGGCCGATATCGGCAGCGGCACTTTCCGGGTCGATTCAAATTCCGCACGGTTACGCGATAACGGCTCGTGAACCTCCACCCAGCGGCTGCCGTCCGGTTCCGTGGTGACTTTAACGGGCCGATCGATAAGCTGCAAGCGGGTGCCGACGGGAACATTATCGAAAAGGTATTTGATGTCGTTATTCCGCAGACGAATACAGCCCTGGCTCACCCGCAGCCCGATGCCGAAATTAGAGTTTGTGCCGTGTATGGCATACAGCCTGCCGATATAGATCGCATACAGCCCCATCGGGTTATCCGGCCCGGCGGGCACGAAGGCAGGCAGCGTTTTTCCCTCTGCCGCATAGGCACGGCGCGTATTGGGCGTCGGAGACCAGGTGGGTCCCACCTGCTTACGTTCAACCGCCGTTACCCAGTTACGCGGGGTTTCGCGCCCGGCCTGACCGATGCCGATGGGCAGCACTTCAACGGTATTGCTGCCCGGCGGGTAATAATAGAGACGCATTTCCGCCACGTTAACGACAATCCCCTCGCGAACGGTGTCGGGCAAAATCAGCTGCTGGGGAATGACCAGCCGGGTGCCGGATTTGGGCAAAAAAGGATCCACGCCCGGGTTCGCTTCCAGCATATTGCTCAACCCCTGCCCGTACTGCGCGGCAAACGCCTCAAGCGGTAACGTATTATGATCCGGCACGGTAATGACCTGCGAGCTCCCCACCAGGCGACTGCCCGCCGGCGGTAAAGGATAGCTCACCGCCTGCACGCTCTGGCTGATGAGTAACGCAGCAAGACAGCCCAACGCCTTTTTACGACACATATTCCCTTCCTCAGTCGCTTCGCTCTTTAGTAAGCATAGCGTAGCCGTTTTGCATTACCCATCAGGAAATAAAATCAGTTTGCACAGGCCCCCTGTCGCGGTAGTCTCATAGGTTCCGTTTATATGACGGCCGCTATGTGAGTGACCTTTTCTTATACCAATAATTAAAAATCAGTGCAGACAGGACAACTATGGACTCCACTCTCACCTCCACACATCCCAACGAGGAGACACCTTCGCTCAATCGTGCCCGCCGCGCCGCACTCGGCAGCTTCGCGGGTGCCGTCGTCGACTGGTATGATTTTCTGCTCTACGGCATTACCGCCGCGCTGGTGTTTAACCGCGAATTTTTTCCGCAGGTCAGCCCCGCGATGGGCACCCTCGCCGCGTTTGCCACCTTCGGCGTCGGTTTTCTGTTTCGCCCGCTGGGCGGGGTGATCTTCGGCCACTTTGGCGACCGCCTCGGCCGCAAGCGCATGCTGATGCTTACCGTCTGGATGATGGGGATCGCCACGGCGCTGATTGGCATTCTCCCGTCGTTTTCCGCGATTGGCTGGTGGGCACCGGTATTGCTGGTGACATTACGGGCGATTCAGGGCTTCGCCGTGGGCGGTGAATGGGGCGGCGCGGCGCTGCTATCCGTTGAGAGCGCGCCCAAAAATAAGAAAGCGTTTTACAGCAGCGGCGTGCAGGTCGGATACGGCGTGGGTCTGCTCCTTTCTACCGGGCTGGTCTCCTTGATCAGCCAGCTCACCACCGATGAGCAGTTCCTGAGCTGGGGCTGGCGCATTCCGTTCATCTTCAGCATCGTGCTGGTCATCGCCGCGCTGTGGATCCGTAACGGCATGGAGGAGTCGGCAGAGTTCGAAAAACAGCAGGAAAAACCGGCCGTCAAAAAAAGGCTGCCGGTCATGGAGGCACTCGTCCGGCATCCTGGCGCTTTTCTGAAAATTATTGCCCTGCGCCTGTGTGAACTGCTGACGATGTATATCGTCACCGCGTTTGCCCTGAACTACTCGACGCAGAACCTCGGCCTGCCGCGTGAACTGTTCCTGAATATCGGTCTGGTGGTTGGCGGGATCAGCTGCCTGACCATCCCCTGCTTCGCCTGGCTGGCGGACCGCTTTGGCCGCCGTCGCGTCTATATCACCGGGGCGCTGGTGGGCACCCTCAGCGCCTGGCCATTCTTTATGGCACTGGAGGCGCAGTCGATCTTCTGGATTGTCTTCTTCGCCATCATGCTCGCCAACGTCGCTCACGACATGGTGGTCTGCGTCCAGCAGCCGATGTTTACCGAACTGTTCGGCGCCAGCTACCGCTACAGCGGCGCGGGCGTGGGCTACCAGGTCGCAAGCGTGGTCGGCGGCGGGTTTACGCCATTTATTGCCGCCGCGCTGGTGACCTTCTCCGGCGGAAACTGGCACAGCGTGGCGATTTATCTGCTGGCCGGTTGCCTGCTCTCTGCTGCGACGGCCCTGGTGATGAAAGAGCCCCGCCACACCTGATCGCCCTTTTGTTTCACAGGCGTGTGACATACTATCGGGTAGAGTCGCACACCTGTGGAACAAGGAGACAGAGATGAATAATAAGGGCTCCAGCCTGACCCCGGCTCAGGCGCTGGAAAAACTCGACGCGCTGTATGAACAGTCCGTCAATGCGCTGCGCAGCGCCATCAGCGAATATATCGAAACAGGGAAACTTCCCGACCAAAAGGCCAGAAACGAGGGCCTTTTTGTTTATCCATCGCTCTCTGTGACCTGGGACGGCAGCGCCAGCACGACGCCAAAAACCCGCGCCTACGCCCGTTTTACCCACTCCGGCTGCTACAGCACCACCGTCACCCGCCCGGCTCTGTTCCGCCCGTATCTTGAAGAACAACTTACGCTGTTGTACCAGGATTACGGCGCGCACATTGCCGTTGAGCCCTCGCAGCATGAGATCCCCTATCCGTACGTAATTGACGGTTCGGCGTTAACCCTTGACCGTTCCATGAGCGCGGGGCTGACCCGCCACTTCCCGACGACGGAACTGTCGCAGATTGGCGATGAGACCGCCGACGGGATTTATCACCCGGCAGAATTTTCTCCTCTGTCGCACTTTGACGCCCGCCGGGTCGATTTCTCCCTGGCGCGACTGCGCCACTACACCGGTACGCCCGCTGAACATTTTCAGCCGTTCGTGCTCTTTACCAACTACACCCGCTACGTCGACGAGTTTGTCCGCTGGGGCTGCAGCCAGATCCTCGACCCGGAAAGCCCGTATATTGCACTCTCCTGCGCGGGCGGGATCTGGATCACCGCAGAGACCGAAGCCCCCGAGCAGGCCATCTCCGATCTGGCATGGAAAAAGCATCAGATGCCTGCCTGGCACCTGATCACCGCCGACGGTCAGGGCATTACGTTGATTAACATTGGCGTCGGCCCCTCGAACGCCAAAACCATCTGCGACCATCTGGCGGTGCTGCGCCCGGACGTGTGGCTGATGATTGGTCACTGCGGCGGCCTGCGTGAAAGCCAGCTGATTGGCGATTACGTGCTCGCCCACGCCTACCTGCGCGACGACCACGTGTTGGATGCGGTGCTGCCGCCGGATATCCCAATCCCGAGCATCGCCGAAGTACAGCGTGCGCTGTATGACGCCACCAAAGCGGTCAGCGGCATGCCGGGCGAAGAGGTGAAACAGCGCCTGCGCACCGGTACGGTCGTCACGACGGATGACCGCAACTGGGAGCTGCGTTACTCCGCCTCCGCGCTGCGGTTCAACCTGAGCCGCGCGGTAGCCATTGATATGGAGAGCGCCACCATCGCCGCACAGGGCTATCGCTTCCGCGTCCCGTACGGTACGCTGCTGTGCGTCTCCGATAAGCCGCTGCACGGCGAAATTAAGCTACCGGGCCAGGCCAACCGTTTCTATGAAGGGGCCATCTCAGAGCATCTGCAAATTGGCATTCGCGCCATCGACCTGCTTCGGGCGGAAGGTGACAGGCTGCATTCCCGCAAGCTGCGCACCTTCAACGAGCCGCCGTTCCGCTAATAACGATAAGGAATAACCATGTCCAGCACATCTCCGCTCTCTGCCCTGCGCCACTGGCTTGAGGCCAGCCATCTCGACGGGATGATCGTCCCGCGTGCGGATGCGTGGCAGAGCGAATACTGCGCGCCCTACGACGAAAAGCTGGCCTGGCTGACGGGCTTTGACGGTTCTGCCGGCGTCGCGCTGGTACTGAAGGATAAAGCGCTGCTGTTCGTCGACGGGCGCTATCAGGTGCAGGCCCGCGTTCAGGTGAATCTGGACGAGATTGAAATTCACCACCTGCACAACGAGCCGCTGGCTGAATGGCTGACAGAAAACGTGGAGGCAGGCACGCGCATCGGTTTTGACGCACTGCTGATGACCAATACGGAGTTTGAGCAACTGTCCGCCACGCCGTGCAAGCTGGTACCGCTGAAGGTTTCGCCGTTTGACGCCTTATGGACCGATCGCCCTGCCGCACCGGCGGGGCTTATTCGTGAAATGCCGGTTGAAGTAAGCGGTGAAAGCAGCGAGGACAAACGTCAGCGCGTCGCTGCCGTGCTGGCCGCGAACAATGCTGATTATCTGGCCGTTACGCTGCCGGATAACATTGCATGGCTGCTCAACGTAAGGGGCTCAGATATCCCAACCAGTCCGGTACCGCTCTCATTTGCCCTGCTGAGTCGTGACGGCCACGTTGAGTGGTTTGTAAACGACAACAAGCTCGGCGCCCTGCCTGAAGAGGTGCGCAATGCGTTTACCATTGCGCCGCAGGACGCCTTCATCGAACGCTGTCAGCAGATTGCTGCAGGCAAACGGGTGATGGTTGATGCCGATTCCGCTCCGGTCGCCCTGCGCTTTGCCATTGAACCACGGGGAGAGATTGTCTGGCGAACCGATCCCATCACCCTGATGAAGGCCACCAAAAACCCGATCGAGCTGGCTGGGTATCGCGCGTGCCATCACCAGGACGGTGCCGCCTGGGTCAACTTCCTGGCCTGGCTGAGCCGCGAAGTGCCGCTGCGCGAGGCGGCAGGAAATCCCCTCACCGAACTGGAAGTGCAGGCGCAGCAGCTCGCGTTCCGTCAACAGCAGCCCGGGTTTATCGAGCAAAGCTTTGCGACCATCTCCGCCTCTTCGAGCAATGCGGCGATGTGCCACTATCATTCGAGCGAGGCCAGCAACAAGCCCATCGGCCATGATCATTTTTACCTGAACGATTCCGGCGGTCAGTACGTTAATGGCACCACCGACGCCACGCGCACGCTGGCATGGGGTAAGGTCGACCCGCAGCAGCGCCTGCACTACACCGCCGTGCTGAGAGGCTTTCTGTCGCTCATTACCCTGCAGTTCCCCTCTGGCACTCAGGGGCATCAGCTGGATGCCTTCGCGCGTCGTCCGCTGTGGGAGATGGGGCTGGATTACGATCACGGCACAGGGCATGGCGTGGGGCATCAGCTTCTGATCCATGAGAACCCGCATCGCATCGCCAAAAAGGTCAACCCGTGGCCGCTGGTGGCGGGCAATATCATGACGATTGAACCTGGCTACTATCTGGGCGATAGCCACGGGATTCGTATTGAAAACCAGGTGGAGATCGTGGAGAGCCGTCCGGGATTCTGTAAATTTGCCTCGCTGACGCTGATCCCGATTGATTTAAGCCAGGTCGAGCTG
Source organism: Enterobacter cloacae complex sp. IR53041 (assembly GCF_049238285.1). NCBI lineage: Bacteria > Pseudomonadati > Pseudomonadota > Gammaproteobacteria > Enterobacterales > Enterobacteriaceae > Enterobacter > Enterobacter cloacae complex sp. IR53041. The sequence goes on from NZ_JBMKHB010000037.1 coordinate 5,657, forward strand.
GATCTGTTGAGCGAACAGGAAAAAGCGTGGCTGGATGCGTATCACCAGCAGGTGCGTGAGGCGCTGTCACCACGGGTGAACAGCGATGCGCGTTCGTGGCTGGAAGAGGCGACGGCACCGGTTCGTGTGAACGGATAGTGCGGCTTTTGCCGGGTGGCGGCTTCGCCTTACCCGGCCTACGATTCGAGGTTTTTGTCGGTCGGGTAAGGCGAAGCCGCCACCCGACAATTTAACCCAACCCAGAAAAGCAAAAAGCCTGCTTTAAAAGCAGGCTTTTCAAATTTGGCTCCTCTGACTGGACTCGAACCAGTGACATACGGATTAACAGTCCGCCGTTCTACCGACTGAACTACAGAGGAATCGTGTGAACGGGGCGCATATTATCGATGCTCCCCCATGATGTCAAAGGCAGAATGCATATTTCCGATCGTTTGCCGATTTATTCTCCACTTCGCACAATTGTCAGGCATTTTTCCGCGGGTATTTCCACAGCCAGCGCCCGCTGACCATGCGCCAGTAGAACAGCGCGCCCCGTACGGCCCAGTCCAGGAACATACCCAGCCAGACGCCAACCACGCCCCATCCGAGTATCACCCCGAGCGTATACCCCGCCACAACGCGACATCCCCACATGCCGAGCATCGACACCCACATCGCAAAGCGGGCGTCACGCGCGCCCTTTAGCCCGGCTGGTAGTACCCATGAGGCCGCCCAGATGGGCATAAAGGCGGCGTTGAGCCAGATGAGGATTTTAACGACCTCTTTAACATCCTCTTCGTGGGTATAGAACGAGGCCATCAGCCCGGCAAACGGCGCCGTTCCCCAGGCAATCACGGTCAGTCCAATGGTCGACAGCCAGAAAACGTGGCGCAGCTGCCGCTCAGCCTGGCCGATCTGCCCTTTCCCGAGCCGTTTCCCGGTGATGATAGTCGAGGCCGAACCCAGCGCGTTACCCGGCAGGTTAATCAGCGAGGCGATAGAAAAGGCGATGAAGTTACCGGCGATAACGTCGGTGCCCATCCCGGCGACAAACATCTGCGTCAGCAGCTTCCCGCCGTTAAACAGCACCGACTCAATACTGGCGGGAATGCCGATCCCCATCACTTCCCAGATAATGGCGAAGTTAAAGGGGCGGAAATAGCTCTTCAGCGTGAGGCGCAGCGAGGGGGTGATCCCCGCCATCAGCACGCCGATAATCGCTGCTGCACCGATATAGCGTGAAATGGTTAGCCCCAGTCCGGCGCCGACGAACCCCAGCCCGTCCCACGAGAACACGCCGTAGATCAGCACGCTGCTGATGATGATATTCAGGATATTCATTCCGCCGTTGATCAGGAGCGGAATTTTGGTGTTACCTGCCCCGCGCAGCGCGCCGCTGCCAATCAGGGCGATAGCCGCCGCCGGATAGCTGATGACGGTCATCTCCAGATAGGTCAGCGCCAGGTCTTTAACCTCGTTCGTGGCTTCCCCGGCGACAAAATCGATAATCTCTTTACCGAAATAGTGAATCACCGCCGCCAGAACAATCGAAAAGACAGTCATGATCATCAGCGACTGGCGGGCTGCCTCGCGCGCACGTTTGGGATCGAGCTTGCCGAGGCTAAAAGCCACCACCACCGTCGTCCCGAGATCGATGGCAGCAAAAAATGACATCACCACCATGTTAAAGCTGTCCGCCAGCCCGACCCCCGCCATCGCCTCTTTCCCCAGCCAGCTCACCAGGAAGGTGCTCAGTACCCCCATCAGCAGAACGCAGGTATTTTCCAGGAAGATAGGCACAGCAAGAGGGGTGATTTCACGCCAGAACAGGACACGATAGCTTTTACGTTTTGCATACCATGGCGTGCGCGCGATCGCCTGGCGTAAGGAGGCAGTGACGTTCAAAATGGACCTTAGCGAGAAAAGTTGAAACTCCATTTCAAATGATGGGGGAGAAATGCTAATCCTGCAAAGTATTTTCCTGAAAAAAGATGTGTGGAATTACAACAAACTGACGACAGAATCAGCAATCAGTCGATTTTCCCTAAGATCAGGTTTGACAAAAGTTTTTTCGCCGCTAAGATAAGCCTCCACAACGATTCCTCTGTAGTTCAGTCGGTAGAACGGCGGACTGTTAATCCGTATGTCACTGGTTCGAGTCCAGTCAGAGGAGCCAAATTTAAAAAGCCTGCTTTTAAAGCAGGCTTTTTGCTTTGCGGATGAGGGAAAATGAACGCTCTGTTTGTCTACGGCACGCTGCGTCCGGGCCATTCTAATGCGCATATCCTTGAAAACATCGGCGGTGAATGGCTGGCCGGTTTCGTCTCCGGTACGTTCTACGAACGCGGCTGGGGTGCGGCGGCAGACTTTCCCGGGATTATCCTCCACTCCGATGGACCGCGCGTCGAAGGCTATCTGTTTATCTCTGATAACCTTTCCGCACACTGGCAAATGCTGGATGAGTTTGAAGACGGCTATGACCGGGTTGAGGTCACGGTGACTACCTCTGAAGGCAAGCAGGTTCAAGCCTGGATTTATCAGCTACAGCCACGTTCTGAGTCATAAAAAAAGGCTCTCTGTCACCAGAGAGCCTTTTTCACGATTCGCTGCGATTACTCGCTTTTTGCTTCGCCGTTTTTGATTTCGCCCATCACTTTCAGCTTCTTAGAGATGTCGCGACGCTCTTTGGACAGTTCAGCGTTTTTGATGATGTAATCATCAACACGGTCTTCATAGTCGCTCTTCATGCTGGCGATGATGCCCTGAATAGCTTCAACACTCATGCCTGGCTTGATGTAGTCGCTCAGGTTGTCGAGCAGCAGAACACGTTTCTGGTTGTCACGGATCTTCTTCTCAACGTCCTGGATTTCACGCTGCAGCTTGTTTTTGCGGCGGAACAGGCGGACGAATTCCAGAACATCCTGGAACGAAGGCTTGGTAGTTTCCATTTTTACACCCCTGATAATGTGAGATTCGGATTCGTTAAAGCAACCGTTGTAACAATAACCTTACTGACAGCGGCTGCGAATGACAATGAGTATATCGTTTAAACCTATCATAACCCCAATTGCTGCTGAATCGAAGCAGCAGGCGTCACATCCGCGTTTTATTTGCGCAGCGCCCGACAAATCAGATGCGATAGCAGCTCAAGCTGTCGCGCCAGTTCCATACTCAGCCAGACATAGCCATGAATGGGCGTTTCCGCCACGTTATCGCCCTGCCGCTCATTGATTAACTGCTTCAGCTCCGCAACGATCTCATTCAGCCGCTCGCTGTTTGCCAGTATCGGCTGCGGGTTACCTTCGTAGAGCGCATGAGCGATGGTCAACAGCGTTTGCTGCGTCATCTGCTGGGTCTCTTTGAGGGTCTGCGCGTTAAGCATCAACAAATGGCTCGGGCGAGAGGCCCAGTGCGCGTTGATTTGCAGTTCAAGCATGCAGACCAGGTTGCGGCTTACCGTCTGGATGGCTTCGAAAATCGCTTTCTGAATATGGGTCTCTTTGCTGGCGGGCGTGATCAGGCCGCGCATTTTGACCACGTCGTTGAGGATGGTTTGCAGATGCTTTTCCAGCCGGGGGCGTTCAACCAGATTAGGGGAAAAACCGGCCTGATAGACGCGGTTAAACGCGGTGACATAGTTGGCCATCTGGATACGCCAGTGCAGAAAAGCCCGCTGCGGCCAGATGCCGGTAAACAGCATGGCGAGCAGTGAACCCAGAATGACATCCCCGCTTCGCCACAGCGCCGTGGTCATATCCCCGGCGGGTGCGCCGACCACCACCGCGAGCGTGATACCAATCAGCAGCGCCTGATAAGGACGCTTGCCCAACGCCAGCCAGCCGCACAGGAACATGGCGGCACCGCACCATATCAGCATGACCGGGAACGAGATAAGCTCCAGCTTCAGGGCGATAAGCCCCAGGGCCGAGCCTAACACGGTCCCGCCAATACGCTCGAAGGCGCGCGGGACAACGTTGCCCCAAAACGAGATGGGCCCCATCACCACCACCAGCGTGATCTGCGGCCACGTCCCTTCCGGAACTTCCAGCAAGCGGACCAGGACAAACGTCAACACGAACGCCAGCGCGATGCGACACCCGTGCACCACACGGTAGTGTTTATACAACCGAATTTCAAAAGGGGTTAATGATTTGTCGGGACGCACACCCGCTCTCCAGCTACACGGCAAATCACAATTGTACTGTGTTTTCAGCCGGGCGGAACGGTCCCGGCTGAAAAACCCTTTATTCAGCAGGCCTAAACCGGTTTGTGCTCTACCGCGATATACATTTCAATATCCCAGTAGCCGTCCGCGTTGCCGTCATTCAGGTAGCGCTCGAAGCAGGGTTTGAGCGCCATCTGATACTTATTGTCCTGCAGCAGGGAATTGAAGAACTGATACCACGGCGTGGCAAAGTCATAGTTTTCCACACGCGCCGTCGCCACGGCATAATCCCCTCCCGCGATTTCCGTCATCATGACGCCTTCGCTGTTTTCCGGGATCAGAAAATCGTCCGGTACGGTAACGGCCGTATCGCAGCGCAGTTTTTCGGCCGGGACCTCATCGGGGTTATCGTAGTAGACCGCCACCCACTCCAGCGGCTCAATGTGACGCCCGTCGACCCACATGACCAGCTGTTCAAAGCCCTGTTTTACCGTGTGTTCCCACGGACCGACCAAATGAAAACCGGCAATCTTACGTTTCTGTTGCTGCGTAATGCTGTAGTCCATGCTGCCTCCGTTTATCACTGTATATTTATACACTATAAAACTGGATTATGATTATCAGCAAACGAGGAGTGTTTATTATGTGAGCAGACTCGCAACCCTGCCAATCTGCTCATCGGCGGTTAAAGCGTGTGATGCAGATAATCGCTCAGACGAGAGAACAGGCCGCCTTTATCAACGGCTTCCAGCGTGACCAGCGGCCAGTGGGCTACCACCTTGTCACGATCGTAAAGCTGGATCTCCCCGACACGCTGATGCGCGGCAATCGGCGCTTCCAGCTTTTTTTTATCCAGCACGTATTTGGCTTTGATATTGGGCACCTCCGCTTTCGGCAAGGCCAGCCAGAAGTCCTGGTCGGTGCCCAGTTTTACCTGCTCCTTGTCGCCGTACCAGATGCGCTCCGTTCCCACTTTTTTTCCGTTATGCAGGATCTGCACCGTATCGAAATTCTGCTGCCCCCAGTGCAGCAGTTTTCGGGCCTGGTCCTCACGCCCTTTCGGGCTGTCCGCTCCCATTACAACGGCAATCAAACGACGCTGACCGTCAACGGCGGATGCAATCAGGTTAAAGCCGGCCCCCGAGGTATGCCCCGTTTTCAGCCCGTCTACGTTCATGGTCTTATCCCACAGCAGGCCGTTACGGTTCTGCTGGGTGATCCCGTTCCAGGTCAGGCTCTTTTCGCTGTACATATGATAAAACTCGGGCTCACCGTGGATAATGGCCCGGGAGAGAACGGCCAGGTCATACGCCGAGCTATGCTGGCCCGGCGCGTCCAGCCCGTGGACGGTTTCGAAGTGGGTATCACGCAGGTTCAGCTTCTGCACATAGTCGTTCATCATCTTCACGAACTGCGGCTGCCCGCCCGCCACGTGATCGGCGAGCGCCACGCAGGCGTCGTTGCCGGAATCGACAATCAGGCCGCGGCTCAGATCGCGCACGGTGACGCGATCGCCCTCCTTCAGGAACATCAGCGATGAACCGTCAAACACCGGGTTCCCTTTTGCCCACGCATCACGCCCTACGGTGACGATGTCATCCGGGGTAATGCGGTGGCTATCAATGGCCCGATCCACCACATAACCCGTCATCAGCTTGGTCAGGCTCGCCGGATTACGTTGTTGATGTTCGTTGCCCGCCGTTAAAATCTGACCAGTCGTGTAATCCATCAGCACCCAGGAGCCAGCCTGAATGGCCGGAGGCTGCGGCGAAAAATCCAGTGGTTCGGCCGCAAAAGCAGATGAGACACTCGAAGCGAGTAAAGAAACAGCAATAAACAGACGGCGTTTCAACGGTATATCCTCAGGTCATTAAAAATCGATGACCTTTTTACGGGAGTTCTGATGTCGTTACCTGGCTTAATTGCAAAAAAATGTGACAGAACGCAGATTTTTCTCTGAAGCTGGCGCGCAAATTTGCGACGCGGCGGTGCTTTTTATTCGGTCTGACCCGCACGATCGTTTACCATAGTGACGTCATTTTTTAACAGGATGGTATTACTGGTGTCTGACTCTGCCGCTCGCCCGACTTTTTTGTTCCACGACTACGAAACCTTTGGCACGCATCCGGCGCTGGACCGACCGGCGCAGTTTGCCGCCATCCGTACCGACGACGAATTCAACATCATTGGCGAGCCCGAGGTCTTTTACTGCAAGCCTGCGGATGACTACCTGCCGCAGCCCGGCGCGGTGATGGTCACCGGGATCACCCCTCAGGAAGCGCGGGAAAAAGGCGTTAACGAGGCAGAATTCGCCCGACGCATCCACGACTTGTTTACCGTCCCCAACACCTGCGTGGTCGGTTACAACAACATCCGCTTCGATGACGAAGTGACGCGCAACATCTTTTATCGTAACTTCTACGATCCCTATGCCTGGAGCTGGCAGAACCGCAATTCGCGCTGGGATTTGCTCGACATCATGCGCGCCTGCTACGCCCTGCGTCCTGAGGGCATTCACTGGCCGGAAAATGAGGAAGGGCTGACCAGCTTCCGGCTGGAACACCTGACGCGCGCCAACGGCATTGAGCACAGCAATGCCCACGACGCGATGGCGGACGTCTATGCCACCATTGCCATGGCGAAGCTGGTGAAAAGCGCGCAGCCACGACTGTTCGAGTATCTGCTCAGCCATCGCAGCAAGCAGAAGCTTATGACCCTTATCGACGTACCGCAGATGAAACCCCTGGTGCATATTTCCGGCATGTTTGGCGCATGGCGCGGCAATACCAGCTGGGTCGCGCCGCTGGCGTGGCATCCGGACAACCGTAATGCGGTCATCATGGTGGATTTGGCGGGCGATATTTCACCGCTGCTGGAGCTCGACAGCGATACCTTGCGTGAACGGCTGTACACGCCGAAGAATGAACTCGGCGATCTGCCTGCGGTGCCGGTCAAGCTGGTGCATATCAATAAATGTCCGGTCCTGGCGCAGGCGAATACGCTGCGCCCGGAAGATGCTGACAGGCTGGGCATTAACCGCCAGCACTGCCTCGATAATCTCAAAGTGCTGCGTGAAAATCCGCAGGTGCGCGAGAAAGTGGTCGCCATCTTTGCCGAAGCCGAGCCGTTCGTGCCGTCTGAAAACGTGGACGCCCAGCTCTATAATGGTTTCTTCAGTGATGCCGATCGCGCGGCCATGAATATCGTTCTGCAAACCGAGCCGCGCAACTTACCGGCGCTGGATATCACCTTCGCCGATAAGCGCATCGAAAAGCTGATGTTTAATTACCGCGCGCGTAATTACCCGGGAACCCTGGATGAAGCAGAGCAGGAACGCTGGTTGCAGCACCGTCGTAACGTGTTTACGCCAGAGTATCTGCACAATTACGCCCAGGAGCTGGAAATGCTTTATGGCCAGTATGAAGGGAATGCTGAGAAACAGGCGCTGCTGAAATCCCTGTACCAGTACGCGCAAGAGATAGTTTGATCGATGGGTATAAAAAAGCCGGAGGCGATGTCTCCGGCTTTTTTTTTGCCCGGTGGCGCTGCGCTTACGCGGGCCTACGGGGTATGTAGGTCGGGTAAGGCGTAGCCGCCACCCGACACAGTCTTACGCGACGTCTTCGTACTGAGGAACCGGGTTACGGAAACTCTTCGTGACGCAGGCCAGGTAAACTAGGCCGATACCCGCCCAAATCAGGCCAAGCACCATCGAGCTCTCTTCCAGGTTAACCCACAGCGCGCCCACGGTCAGGGCACCACACATCGGCAGGAACAGATACTGGAAGTGATCTTTCAGCGTCTTGTTACGCTTTTCACGGATCCAGAACTGAGAGATAACCGACAGGTTAACAAAGGTAAACGCCACCAGCGCACCAAAGTTAATCAGCGCCGTTGCCATCACCAAGTCAAAGTTAATTGCCAGAAGCGCAATCGCACCGACCAGGATGATGTTCATCGCCGGGGTACGCCAGGTTGGATGCACGTAGCCGAAGAAACTTTTCGGGAATACGCCATCGCGGCCCATTACGTACATCAGACGCGCAACGCCTGCATGCGCGGCCATACCGGACGCCAGTACGGTGATGGTGGAGAAGATCAGCGCGCCGACCTGGAACGCTTTACCCGCCACGTACAGCATAATTTCCGGCTGAGACGCATCCGGATCCTTGAAGCGAGAGATATCCGGGAAGTACAGCTGCAGGAAATAGGTCGAGAAAATAAAGATCAGACCGCCAATCAGCGCCGTCAGGAAGATGGCACGAGGAATTACGCGCTCTGCATCTTTGGTTTCTTCAGACAGGTTGCTGATCCCGTCAAAACCGGTAAAGGAGAAGCACAGAATGGTTGCCCCGGTAATCATCGGGATCACATGCGCATCACCAGACCAGAACGGCTTGCTGCTCGCCAGGGTGCCCGCGCCTTCGCCGTGGAATACGCCGTAAATCACCATGCCAAGAATAACCGCAATCAGGACAACCTGAAGCACAACGATAACGGAGTTAAAGTTGGCGACAGACTTGATGCTGCGCAGGTTAAAGGCCGTCATAAAGGCCACCAGCGCCACAACGAACATCCAGGATGGAATCGACGGCACCAGCGCTTCAAAATAGATTTTTGCCAGCAGAATGTTGATCATCGGCGCGAACAGATAGTCGAGCAGCGAAGACCAGCCCACCATAAAGCCAACCGTCGGGCTGATGGATTTCTGGGCATACGTGTAGGCGGAACCCGCAGACGGGTAGCGACGCACCAGTTTACCGTAGCTCAGCGCGGTAAAGAGGATCGCAATCAGCGCGAAGCCATATGCCGTTGGCACATGACCGTCTGTGAGGCCTGATACGATACCGAATGTATCAAACAGCGTCATCGGTTGCATATAGGCCAGGCCCATCATAACAACCGGAATCAACGTAAGCGTTTTACGTAATTCCACGCGAGAGGTGTTTGGAGTTGCGTTATGCGACATAGTTATTCTCCTTTACGGTGATAACCGCCACGTAAGCGAAAAATTGCCCCATTTCTTTCTTCCTCAGCGACAACAACTGTCGGATTTTAGTAAATATCTATCCGGTACGAAGCCCGGCCTCTTGGTTTTTAGTTTCGTTTCGTACATGCAAAAAAAAATAACCGACGCCTTTTATATCGTCGATTATTCATTTGGTTGCAGCGGCGGCATTTTGCCCCACATCGGATACAAAAGGCAATACTTTGCAACGCACCGGGTAATTTTCTTTTTGCTAACTGGCTGATTTCTCGACGCTGCCCTGAGCATATACAGCAGCGATAGCACTATTTGCTAAAATTTCGTCCCGCCACCAGGCACTCGCCAGCCCGGCGGTCTGTTCATTCCAGCCCACCCACACCGATTCATGGCTGTTTTGAGCAAGTACCTGTTTTTCAACAAGCGCACCGCTGTCAATAAAGCGCTGCGCCAGATAGCGGGGTAAATAGCCGCAGCCCAGACCGCTAATTTGCAGCTCAAGCTTGGTTTTAAAGTCGAAAACGGTAATCGCTTCCTGCTCATCAAGCAGCTGCGAGGAGACCGCACATTCCGGGCGAGAGCTGTCACCCACTACAATCGCGCGGTAGCCTTTAATCACGCGGCGGTTAAGCGGCTCGGGCTCCTGAGCCAGCGGATGATGAGGCGCCACGGCAAATACCTGCTCCAGCACGCCAAGGCGGGCAAAACCAAATTCACTGAGTTGGGGTGGCTCATGCAATGCACCGACAAAAATGTCCGCCCTGCCCTGGGTTAAGGCATCCCAGGAACCGCCCAGCACGCCGTTGATGAAAATAAGCCGGGTGACGCTGTGATGTTGGTAAAACATTTCAATCAGCGGCGTCAGGAGAGAAAAAGGAAAGGTGTCATCCACCCCAATCACCAGCTCGTTTTCCCATCCCTGATGCAGTTTGACGGCCTGTTTTTCGAGTTCACGAACGGTATGGAGGACTTCACGGCCTTTTTCCAGCAGCATCTGTCCGGTGCGGGTAAAGCGCGCGCGATGCCCGGAGCGATCGAGGATCTGGATATTGAGATCGCTTTCCAGTTTTTGAACGGTATAGCTCAAGGCAGATGGGGTTTTGTAGAGCTTCGCCGAGGCTGCCGCAAAGCTCCCCTCTTTTTCCAGTGCATCCAGAATAATAAGAACATCCAGCAGCGGTTTCATGCTCGCCCCCTTCTGGCGTGCGATCGTCTCCGCTGCGGAACTTATTCCATGGGCATCACCAGCGGATCGGGATACTGATACTCAAACCCCAGCTCATGACAAATGCGATTGCCATCAACAATTTTGCCTTTACTGCCATCTTTTGCCTCACCAAAGACCGGCGGAGCCAGGCCCAGCTGACGTGCCATCAGTGGGTAAAAGGTGCTGCGCGCCGGATGAGTCGGTGCACATATATTATAGATGTGTCCGCCTTTCGGAGCCTGTAAGAGTAGCTCAATTGCGCCAATAACATCCTCAAGATGGACAAGATTCACGCCATGCTGGCCGTCTGGCGCAGTCTTTCCGGCAAAGAAGCGTCCCGGATGGCGGCCAGGGCCCACCAGCCCCGCCAGACGAACGATATCGACCTGCGTGCCGGGAAGATTGTGCAGCCAGTCTTCCAGCTCTTTCAGGACCTGACCGCTCGCGGTAACGGGACGGCGCTCGGAGGTCTCTTTCACTACGCCTTCAGCATCGCCATAGACCGACGTCGAGCTGGTAAAAACAATGCGCGGTACGTGATGCGCCAGCGCGCTGTCGACTATCTCCTGCATCGCCTGCAGATAAAATGATTCACCCGGGCCGCTGCGCCGCGCGGGTAGCGTAATCACCAGCGCATCGACGTTCATCAGCGTGTCCAGATCGTCCGCATCACACACCAGTTCTGGCTCCAGACGCAGTTCAACGCCCTCAATACCGCACATGCGCGCCGCTTCAACCCCATCTCGGGTGGTCTTGCTCCCGGTCACCTGCCAGCCTTTCGCGGCTAATGACATCGCCAGCGGCATTCCCAGCCATCCTAAACCGACAATCGCGACCTTTTTCATGCGAATTCTCCTGACTCTCACTCGTCTTTCATAAGGCTACGCCAGCCCGGCAGAACACACAATTCATAGCATCAATATGAAATGAATTAATGATCAAAAAAAGCCCTTGCAATATGTCGCACAACTGGTTTAGGTTAAAAGACATCAAATGAATAAGCATTCATCGAGAATTTATATGACACGCGTTCAATTTAAACACCACCATCATCACCATCATCCTGACTAGTCTTTCAGGCGATGTGTGCTGGAAGACGTTTGGATCTTCCAGTGGTGCATGAACGCATGAAAAAGCCCCCGGAAGATCTTCTTCCGGGGGCTTTTTTTTGGACCGAATTCAGACAGGTTAAAACAGGTTAACGAGGAATAAAGAATGTTAGATAACTCACGTTTACGCATAGCTATTCAAAAATCAGGCCGTTTGAGTGACGATTCACGCGAACTGCTGGCCCGCTGCGGGATTAAAATCAACCTGCACACCCAGCGCCTGATTGCTCTGGCTGAAAACATGCCCATCGACATTCTCCGCGTGCGTGATGACGATATTCCCGGCCTGGTGATGGATGGCGTCGTTGACCTCGGCATCATCGGTGAAAACGTGCTGGAAGAAGAGCTGCTGACCCGCCGCGCGCAGGGCGAAGACCCGCGTTACTTCACCCTGCGTCGTCTGGACTTCGGCGGCTGCCGCCTGTCGCTGGCGACGCCGGTTGATGAAGCCTGGGACGGCCCGGCCGCGCTGAACGGCAAACGTATCGCCACCTCCTACCCTCACCTGTTAAAGCGCTATCTGGATCAGAAAGGCGTACAGTTTAAATCCTGTCTGCTGAACGGTTCTGTAGAAGTGGCGCCGCGTGCGGGTCTGGCGGACGCCATCTGTGACCTGGTCTCTACCGGCGCGACGCTGGAAGCGAACGGTCTGCGCGAAGTGGAAGTCATCTACCGCTCTAAAGCGTGCCTGATCCAGCGCGACGGCGAGATGGCCGACGCCAAACAGCAGCTGATCGACAAGCTGCTGACCCGTATTCAGGGCGTGATTCAGGCGCGTGAATCCAAATACATCATGATGCACGCCCCAACCGAGCGTCTGGATGAAGTGATTGCCCTGCTGCCGGGCGCCGAGCGTCCAACCATCCTGCCGCTGGCAGGCGATCAGCAGCGCGTGGCGATGCACATGGTGAGCAGCGAAACCCTGTTCTGGGAAACCATGGAAAAACTGAAAGCGCTGGGCGCAAGCTCCATCCTGGTGCTGCCAATTGAGAAGATGATGGAGTAATGGCCATGAGCTTTAACACAATCATCGACTGGAATACCTGTAGCGACGCACAGCAGCGTGAGCTGCTGATGCGCCCGGCGATTTCCGCTTCCGAGAGCATCTCACGTACCGTGGCAGAGATCCTGGATAACGTCAAAGCCCGCGGCGATGACGCGTTGCGCGAATACAGCGCGAAGTTTGATAAGACGGACGTCGGCGCATTGCAGGTTACCGAGCAGGAAATCATTGATGCCAGCAATCGCCTGGGTGACGACATCAAGCAGGCAATGGCCGTCGCGGTGAAAAACATTGATACCTTCCACACCGCGCAAAAGCTGCAGACCGTGGATGTCGAAACCCTGCCCGGCGTGCGTTGCCAGCAGGTGACGCGCCCGGTTGCGTCCGTCGGCCTCTATATTCCCGGCGGCTCTGCCCCGCTTTTCTCCACCGTGCTAATGCTGGCGACTCCCGCACGCATTGCCGGGTGTCAGAAAGTGGTGCTGTGCTCACCGCCCCCGATTGCCGACGAGATCCTTTACGCGGCGAAGCTGTGCGGCGTGCAGGCGGTCTATAAAGTGGGCGGCGCGCAGGCGATATCCGCCCTGGCATTCGGCACGGAATCCATTCCCAAGGTCGACAAAATCTTTGGCCCGGGCAATGCGTATGTGACCGAGGCTAAGCGTCAGGTCAGCCAGCGTCTGGACGGCGCGGCCATCGATATGCCTGCCGGCCCGTCTGAGGTGCTGGTGATTGCCGACAGCGGCGCCACGCCGGATTTCGTCGCGTCCGACCTGCTTTCTCAGGCGGAACACGGCCCGGACTCGCAGGTCATCCTGCTGACGCCGGATGCCGATATGGCGAAACGCGTGGGTGAAGCCGTGGAGCGTCAGCTTGCCGACCTGCCCCGCGCCGACACAGCACGCCAGGCGTTAGCGGCCAGCCGACTGATTGTGGCGCGCGATCTCGAGCAGTGCATTGCCATTTCTAACCAGTACGGTCCGGAGCACCTGATTATTCAGACCCGCAATGCGCGCGATCTGGTCGACAGCATTACCAGCGCGGGCTCGGTGTTCCTCGGCGACTGGTCACCGGAATCCGCGGGCGATTACGCCTCCGGCACCAACCACGTGCTGCCAACGTATGGCTATACCTCAACCTGTTCCAGCCTGGGGCTGGCGGATTTCCAGAAACGCATGACCGTGCAGGAGCTCTCCCGCGAAGGGTTTGCCTCGCTGGCGTCCACCATTGAAACCCTGGCCGCCGCCGAGCGCCTGACCGCTCACAAAAACGCCGTTACGCTGCGCGTTGCAGCCCTGAAGGAGCAAGCATGAACATTGAAGAATTAGCCCGCGAAAATGTCCGTCGCCTGACGCCTTACCAGTCTGCGCGTCGTCTGGGCGGTAAAGGGGATGTCTGGCTGAACGCCAACGAATATCCTACGGCGGTGCAGTTTGAGCTGTCGCAGCAGACGCTGAACCGCTATCCGGAGTGTCAGCCGAAGGCGGTTATTGAGAACTACGCGCAGTACGCTGGCGTGAAGCCAGAGCAGGTGCTGCTCAGTCGCGGCGCGGATGAGGGCATTGAACTGCTGATCCGCGCCTTCTGCGAGCCGGGCAAAGACGCGGTAATGTACTGCCAGCCGACCTACGGCATGTACAGCGTCAGCGCGGAAACCTTCGGAGTGGCGTGCCGCAACGTGCTCTCACTGGAGAACTGGCAGCTGGATCTGCAGGGGATTGCCGACAACCTTGACGGCGTAAAAGTGGTGTTTGTTTGCAGCCCGAACAACCCGACCGGGCAGATTATTAACCCGCAGGATATCCGCACCCTGCTGGAGATGACGCGCGGTAAAGCCCTGGTGGTCGCGGACGAAGCCTACATCGAGTTCTGCCCGCAGGCGACGCTGGCTGGCTGGCTGGAGGAGTATCCGCACCTGGTGGTGCTGCGTACGCTGTCGAAGGCTTTCGCCCTAGCAGGTCTGCGCTGCGGATTCACCCTGGCAAATAAAGAGGTCATCGACCTGCTGCTGAAGGTGATCGCCCCGTACCCGCTCTCGACGCCGGTTGCCGATATTGCGGCACAGGCGCTGACGCCTCAGGGGATTAACGCGATGCGCGAGCGCGTGGCGCAAATCCTGGAGGAACGTCAGTACCTGGTGACCGCCCTGAAGGATATCCCGTGCGTGGAGCAGGTGTTCGACTCGGAAACCAACTACATCCTGGTGCGCTTTACCGCCTCCAGCGCCGTATTTAAATCTTTATGGGATCAGGGCATTATCTTACGAGACCAGAATAAACAACCTTCTCTGAGTGGCTGCCTGCGCATTACCGTCGGCACCCGTGCAGAGAGCCAGCGCGTGATTGACGCCCTGAAAGCGGAGAAAGTATGACCCAGAAGATCCTTTTCATCGATCGTGACGGCACCCTTATTTCGGAGCCACCAGCTGATTTTCAGGTCGACCGATTCGACAAGCTGGCGTTTGAACCTGACGTGATCCCGGTGCTGCTCAAGCTGCAAAAAGCCGGGTACAAGCTGGTGATGATCACCAACCAGGACGGTCTGGGTACCGACAGCTTCCCGCAGGCAGACTTTGACGGCCCGCATAATCTGATGATGCAGGTGCTGACCTCTCAGGGCGTGGTGTTTGATGAAGTGCTGATTTGCCCGCACATGCCAGCCGACGAGTGCGACTGCCGTAAGCCAAATGTGAAGCTGGTCGAGCGCTATCTGGCGGAGGATGTGCTGGATAAGACTAACAGCTATGTCATCGGCGATCGCATTACCGATATTACGCTGGCGGAGAACATGGGCATCGCGGGGCTGCGCTATGACCGCAACAACCTTAACTGGGCGATGATTGGCGAGCAGCTGACAAAACGTGACCGCTACTCGCACGTTGAACGCAACACCAAAGAGACACAGATTGATGTGAAGGTCTGGCTGGACCGCGAAGGCGGCAGCAAGATCCACACCGGCGTCGGTTTCTTCGACCACATGCTGGACCAGATTGCCACCCACGGCGGTTTCCGCATGGAGATCGCGGTAAAAGGCGACCTGTATATTGACGATCACCACACCGTGGAAGATACCGGCCTGGCGCTGGGTGAAGCCCTTAAGCTGGCGCTCGGCGATAAACGCGGCATTAACCGTTTTGGCTTTGTCCTGCCGATGGACGAGTGTCTGGCGCGCTGCGCGATGGATATCTCCGGTCGTCCGCACCTGGAATACAAAGCAGACTTCAATTACCAGCGCGTGGGCGATCTGAGCACCGAAATGGTGGAGCACTTCTTCCGTTCATTGTCCTACACCATGGGCCTGACGCTGCACCTGAAGACCAAAGGCAAGAACGACCACCACCGCGTGGAGAGTCTCTTCAAGGCCTTTGGCCGCACGCTGCGCCAGGCAATTCGCGTGGAAGGTGACGCCCTGCCCTCATCAAAAGGAGTGCTGTAATGAACGTGGTGATTCTGGATACCGGATGCGCCAACCTCAACTCCGTAAAGTCGGCCATCACCCGCCACGGCTACGAGCCGATGGTCAGCCGTGACCCGGACGTGGTGCTGCGTGCCGACAAGTTATTTCTGCCGGGCGTGGGCACTGCGCAGGCGGCGATGGATCAGATTCGCGAGCGCGAGCTGGTCGATCTGATCAAAGCCTGTACCCAGCCGGTGCTGGGCATTTGCCTGGGTATGCAGATCCTGGGCCGCCGCAGCGAAGAGAGCAACGGCGTTGACCTGCTGGGCATTATCGACGAAGACGTGCCGAAGATGACCGACCACGGTCTGCCTCTGCCGCATATGGGCTGGAACCGCGTGTACGCCAAAGCGGGCGACCGGCTTTTTCGCGGCATTGAAGACGGCGCGTATTTTTACTTCGTGCACAGTTACGCTATGCCGGTGAACGTCAATACCATCGCCCAGTGCACTTACGGCGAGGCGTTTACCGCGGCGGTGCAGAAAGACAATTTCTTCGGCGTACAGTTTCACCCGGAGCGCTCGGGCGCCGCGGGCGCGCAGCTGCTGAAAAACTTCCTGGAGATGTGATGATTATTCCCGCGTTAGATTTAATTGACGGCACGGTTGTCCGTCTTCATCAGGGCGATTACGGGCAGCAGCGAGACTACGGAAACGATCCGCTGCCGCGTCTGCAGGATTATGCCGCCCAGGGTGCTCAGGTGCTGCATCTGGTCGATTTAACGGGTGCGAAAGATCCGGCGAAGCGCCAGATCCCGCTGCTTAAAAATCTGGTTGCCGGTGTTGATGTGCCGGTACAGGTCGGCGGCGGCGTGCGTACGGAAGATGACGTTGCCGCGCTGCTGGATGCGGGCGTGGCGCGCGTGGTGGTCGGTTCAACCGCCGTCAAAGATCCTGAGACGGTGAAGGGCTGGTTCCGCCGCTTTGGCGCCGACGCGCTGGTGCTGGCGCTGGACGTGCGCATTGACGAACAGGGTAATAAACAGGTGGCGGTCAGCGGCTGGCAGGAAAACTCCGGCGTGACGCTGGAGGCGCTGGTCGAGATGTATCTCCCTGTTGGCCTGAAGCACGTGCTGTGCACGGACATCTCGCGCGACGGCACGCTAGCGGGCTCCAACGTTTCTTTATATGAAGAAGTTTGCGCCCGTTATCCGCAGGTGGCGTTCCAGTCATCTGGCGGCATCGGTGACTTAGCCGATATCGCTGCGCTGCGCGGAACCGGCGTGAAGGGCGTGATTGTGGGCCGGGCCCTGCTGGAAGGTAAATTTACGGTGACGGAGGCGATTCAATGCTGGCAAAACGGATAATCCCTTGCCTGGACGTGCGTGACGGCCAGGTCGTGAAAGGCGTGCAGTTCCGCAACCACGAGATCATTGGCGACATCGTTCCGCTGGCAAAACGCTACGCCGATGAAGGCGCAGACGAGCTGGTGTTCTACGATATTACCGCGTCCAGCGATGGACGCGTGGTCGACAAAAGCTGGGTCGCTCGCGTGGCGGAAGTGATCGATATTCCGTTCTGCGTGGCGGGTGGGATTAAATCCGCCGACGACGCCGCCAAAATTCTCTCGTTTGGTGCCGACAAGATTTCCATCAATTCCCCTGCCCTGGCCGACCCGGAGCTGATCACCCGCCTGGCCGATCGTTTTGGCGTGCAGTGTATTGTGGTTGGGATCGACACCTGGTATGACGCCGCAACGGGCAAGTACCACGTCAATCAATACACCGGAGATGAAAGCCGCACGCGCGTGACGCAGTGGGAAACGCTCGACTGGGTGCAGGAAGTGCAGAAGCGTGGCGCGGGCGAGATTGTGCTAAACATGATGAACCAGGACGGCGTGCGTAACGGGTATGACCTCGAGCAGCTGAAAAAAGTCCGTGAGGTCTGCCACGTTCCGCTGATTGCCTCCGGCGGCGCGGGCACCATGGAACACTTCCTCGAAGCCTTCCGCGATGCGAACGTAGACGGCGCGCTGGCCGCTTCCGTGTTCCACAAACAGATTATTAATATTGGTGAGTTAAAAACGTACCTGGCCGACCAGGGCGTGGAGATCAGGGTATGTTAACAGAGCAACAACAGGCGCAGCTGGACTGGAAAAAAACGGACGGATTACTGCCGGTGGTTGTCCAGCATGCCGTCTCAGGCGAAGTGCTGATGCTGGGGTATATGAACCAGGACGCGCTGGCGAAAACGATCGAAAGCGGCAAAGTGACGTTTTACTCCCGCATGAAACAGCGCCTGTGGACAAAAGGGGAAACCTCGGGTCATTTCCTGAACGTGGTCAGCATAACACCTGACTGCGATAACGATACCCTGCTGGTGCTGGCAAACCCAATCGGCCCGACCTGCCATAAGGGCACCAGCAGCTGCTTCGGCGAGGCGAGTCATCAGTGGCTGTTCCTGTATCAACTGGAGCAGCTGCTGGCAGAGCGTAAAACGGCAGATCCGGAGAGTTCTTATACCGCGAAGCTGTACGCCAGCGGAACCAAGCGTATTGCGCAGAAGGTGGGTGAAGAAGGCGTTGAGACGGCGCTGGCCGCGACCGTGCATGACCGCGAGGAGCTGACGAACGAAGCGTCTGACTTGATGTATCACCTGCTGGTGCTGCTGCAGGATCAGGCGCTGGATTTGACGGCGGTGATAGAAAACCTTCGCAAACGTCACAAATAAAAAACCGGGGTATATCCCCGGTTTTTTTTAATCTGCAAATCAGGCTTTTGGTTTGTAGTTTCGTAAGGCGTTACGGCCCAGTACCACACCTGAACCAATCATTCCGCCAAGTAGCACGGCGAGGACCAGAATCACGGCTTTTTTCGGGCTGTCACGGCGGACAGGCAGATCCGGCTTCATAACGTAACGATAAACGTGGATTGTGTCCGGGTTTACGTTCAGATTCTGGATGTCCAAGAGATTTCGCCTGGTCTGATAATAGGCGGTGGGGAAAACCAGTGGGCGCGATGCTTCGTTGTCAATCATCGATTTAAGCCCTTCGCTGCCAAGCAGGAATAATGTTTCCTGTGTGACATCCTGGGTTTGCTGGAGCTGTGGCGAAGTAATTTTCGCTGCCTCAGCGTTTTTCAGTGCCTCAGCAATCTGTTTGATACGCAGATCTTTTTGTTCTTGCGCGACCTTCTCCTGGTTTTGCAGGGAATCATTCAGGGTTTTGATTTGCTCTTTGATATTGTCTTTAAGGTCTACGGCAAGCTCTTTCGCCGTTTGCTCATCAACTTCCTGGATGAACTGTGCCAATTGTTTCTGAGCAGCTTCTGCTGATGTACTGGTATAGGAAATACTGAGCGGGAGGGGCTGTCCAGTCACAGTCGGCGCGATAGTTAGTTTCTCAGGTTCCTCCTGATTTTCAAGCGCCTGAGATAATGCCGAGAATGAAGAGTTAAAACGGCCAATCGCGCGAGTTTGAATATCAAGCATTGACGGCGCAGCGCTGCCGTAGAGAATGTTCAATGCGTTGGAATAGGTTGCAATCTGCGCGGCATCAGGTTGCGCAATAATCGCGTTTGAGGTCCATTTTTCCTTTGCAACTGAAAGATATCCAACCGCCAGGGCAATAAATACAACCACAAAGATTGCTATTGTCCACTTCCCACGCCACAGCTGTAACACCAGATCGAGTAAATCAATTTGCTCAGGTTCATTACCTGAAGAAACCTGACTATTGTTAATTTGCGTCATACAATCCCTAACACATAAAGAGGGGTACCATAATTAAGTTTGCATAGTTTATCGAATACTGTCGATTTTTCTATAAGAATCCGATGAGTAATATCGGAAAGATGGGTTATGTAACTTACATCCTTCGCGCTATCATAGACCCCATGCGATGCATTATGGCATCTGTAAGAATAGGGTTATGAGGGAAGCTATGAAATTTTTAGTCACGGGCGCAGCCGGTTTTATCGGTGCAAATGTTAGTAAACGCCTCCTTGAGGCCGGGCATCTGGTTGTTGGTATCGATAACCTCAATGACTACTACGATGTAAGCCTTAAGCTGGCGCGCCTGGAACTGTTGAAATCAGAGCGTTTCACCTTTCACAAGCTGGAGTTAGCAGACCGTGAAGGCATGGCTGCGCTTTTCGCTGGTGAGAAGTTTGATCGTGTGATTCATCTGGCCGCGCAGGCGGGTGTTCGTTACTCCCTGGAAAACCCCCATGCGTACGCGGACGCCAACCTTATCGGCCACCTCAACGTGCTGGAAGGCTGCCGCCATAACAACGTTCAGCATCTGCTGTATGCCTCATCCAGCTCCGTATATGGCCTCAATCGCAAGATGCCCTTCTCCACTGACGATTCCGTGGATCACCCGGTTTCGCTTTATGCCGCGACCAAAAAAGCCAATGAGCTGATGTCGCACACCTATTCGCATCTCTACAACCTGCCGACAACTGGGCTGCGCTTCTTTACCGTATACGGTCCGTGGGGACGCCCGGACATGGCGCTGTTTAAGTTTACCAAGGCGATGATTGAAGGCAAAAGCATTGATGTCTATAACTACGGTAAGATGAAGCGCGACTTTACGTATATTGATGATATCGCTGAAGCCATTATTCGTCTGCAGGATATAATTCCTCAGTCAGATCCAAACTGGACCGTTGAGACTGGCTCACCGGCAACCAGTTCAGCGCCTTATCGTGTTTACAACATCGGTAACAGTTCACCAGTCGAGCTGATGGATTACATTACCGCGCTGGAAGACGCGCTGGGTAAACAAGCAGAGAAAAACATGCTGCCTCTCCAGCCAGGAGACGTGCTGGAAACCAGCGCCGACACTAAAGCGCTGTATGACGTGATAGGTTTTAAACCGCAAACCTCAGTCAAAGACGGAGTAAAGAACTTCGTTGACTGGTACCGCGAGTTTTACAACGTCTGAAAATAAAAAACCCGGCAAATCAGCCGGGTTTTTTTATCACGAAAAGACTTAGTCACTACCGAAGAGATCGCGGGTATAGACTTTGTCAGCGACGTCAGCCAGTTCTTCGGCCATTCGGTTCGAGATAATAACATCCGCTTCCTTTTTGAAGGCATCCAGATCGCGGATCACGCGTGAATTGAAGAACTGATCGTCCGGCATGGCAGGTTCATAGATAATAACCTCAACGCCTTTTGCCTTGATACGCTTCATGATCCCCTGAATGGAAGAGGCACGGAAGTTATCGGAACCACTCTTCATGATCAGACGGTACACACCGACCACTTTCGGCTGACGTGCAAGGATAGAATCGGAGATGAAGTCTTTACGCGTACGGTTGGCATCAACAATCGCCGAGATGAGGTTATTCGGCACCGCCTGATAGTTTGCCAGTAGTTGCTTCGTATCTTTTGGCAGGCAATAGCCACCGTAGCCAAATGACGGGTTGTTGTAGTGATTGCCAATGCGCGGGTCGAGGCACACCCCTTCAATAATCTGGCGAGTATTCAGTCCGAGGCTTTCTGCGTAGCTGTCGAGCTCATTAAAATAAGCCACTCGCATCGCCAGATAGGTATTCGCGAAGAGCTTGATCGCCTCAGCTTCAGTGGAGTCGGTAAACAGCACCTGAATATCTTTCTTCAGGGCCCCTTCCTGTAGCAACGCAGCAAAACGTTCAGCGCGCTCAGAACGTTCGCCAATAACGATACGCGAAGGATGCAGGTTATCGTAAAGCGCTCTCCCCTCACGCAGGAATTCCGGCGAGAAGAAGATATTATCAATACCGAATTTTTCTTTAATGGATTTGGTAAAACCAACAGGGATGGTCGATTTAATCACCATCACCGCATTAGGGTTGATCGCGATAACGTCTTTGATTACCGCTTCTACCGTTGAGGTGTTGAAATAGTTGGTTTTAGGATCGTAGTCAGTAGGCGTCGCAATGATGACGTAATCCGCATCGCGGTATGCATCTTCTTTATCTGTCGTGGCGCGGAAATTCAGCGGTTTATTGCTGAGATAGTCCTGGATTTCTTTGTCGACAATCGGCGATTTCTTCTGATTGAGCATATCCACTTTGGCCTGCACGATATCCAGCGCAACCACTTCATGATTCTGAGCAATCAAAATGCCGTTAGAAAGACCGACATACCCTGTTCCGGAGATTGTTATTTTCATTCGCTAATGACTTCTGTGAGTTAACTGTACTGATGGCCGCCAGACCATCGCGATAAACATAACTGTTGGGCTTTGTACCTCCTGGCAAACTGAGCTGTCAAGGCAAACCAGGAGTAATCACTGCGAGGAGGATGAGATTCAGACTACTTCGAGTAACAGGCGGCAGTTTTTGCATAAAAAAACCCGGAGACGAGCTCCGGGTTGCGATGACAGCGAGTGCGTTAACTTATTCCATCCATTCGGTATGGAATACGCCTTCTTTATCGGTACGCTTGTAGGTATGCGCACCGAAGTAGTCACGCTGTGCCTGAATCAGGTTTGCAGGAAGAACTGCCGCACGGTAACTGTCGTAGTAGGCTACTGCCGCAGAGAAGGTCGGAACCGGGATGCCGTTCTGAACAGCATAGGCAACCACGTCACGCAGCGCCTGCTGATATTCGTCCGCAATCTTCTTGAAGTACGGTGCCAGTAGCAGGTTAGCGATACCGGCGTTTTCAGCATAGGCATCGGTGATTTTCTGCAGGAACTGCGCACGAATGATACAGCCCGCGCGGAAGATCTTCGCGATCTCACCGTAGTTCAGATCCCAGTTGTTCTCGTCTGATGCCGCACGCAGCTGAGAGAAGCCCTGCGCGTAAGAAACGATTTTACCCAGGTACAGTGCACGACGCACTTTTTCAACGAATTCGGCTTTATCACCCGCTGGTTTAGCCTGAGGGCCAGACAGCACTTTAGACGCCGCCACGCGCTGCTCTTTCAGAGAAGAGATGTAACGCGCGAAGACAGATTCGGTGATCAGTGACAGCGGTTCGCCCAGATCCAGAGAGCTCTGGCTGGTCCATTTACCGGTACCTTTGTTCGCTGCTTCATCCAGAATCACATCAACCAGGTATTTACCCTCTTCATCTTTTTTCGTGAAGATATCTTTGGTGATGTCAATCAGGTAGCTGTTAAGCTCGCCTTTGTTCCACTCGGTGAAGGTTTCCGCCAGCTCTTCATTGGTGAGGTTCAGGCCGCCTTTCAGCAGAGAGTATGCTTCCGCGATCAGCTGCATATCGCCGTATTCGATGCCGTTGTGCACCATTTTCACATAGTGACCTGCACCGTCCGCACCGATATAGGTTACGCAAGGCTCACCATCTTCAGCCACAGCTGCGATTTTGGTCAGGATAGGTGCAACCAGTTCGTATGCATCTTTCTGGCCGCCAGGCATGATAGATGGGCCTTTCAGCGCGCCCTCTTCGCCACCGGATACACCGGTACCGATGAAGTTGAAACCTTCAGCGGACAGTTCACGGTTACGACGAATGGTGTCCTGGAAGAAGGTATTACCGCCATCAATGATGATGTCACCTTTTTCGAGGTAAGGCTTCAGGGAGTCGATAGCTGCATCGGTACCTGCGCCTGCTTTCACCATTAACAGGATACGACGAGGCGTTTCCAGAGACTCAACAAACTCTTTAACCGTATAGAAAGGAACCAGTTTCTTGCCTGGGTTCTCGGCAATCACTTCTTCGGTCTTATCACGGGAGCGGTTGAAAACGGAGACGGTATAACCACGGCTTTCGATGTTGAGCGCCAGGTTGCGCCCCATCACTGCCATACCGACGACGCCGATCTGTTGCTTGGACATTACATACTCCTGTCAGGTAACATTATTATTGAGCAAGCACAATCTTTAAATTCTATCTTATATTTCTGAGAAGAGAAAGCGTTTGCAATATCATTTTTACAATAATGACACAAAATGCATATTAAGAAATAGATGTTCTGATCTTTGGGGTTTAGTTGAAAATAAATTACAAATAATCAATGACATATTCCAGCACAATAGAGTTCCTAACAATTGATTGCATTTCGGCTCATTATAGCACTCACTTTAATTGGTTAACACCCTACACATCAAAACCAACAAAGATATCAAATAAATTGTAAGTCATGCAATTATATTCAACCAGGCACCAATTAAAGGAAACATGTCATTATGTCATTACAAAGCAAAATAAAAACATATCATTGCAATTAAAAGCTCGAAAATAAGAAGTCAGATTTTTTTCTTCGTTAACAACCCAATGCTTACAGCTAATAAAATCATACTTGTAAGTTCCACCGAAGCTATTGTAAAAATTGCACCAATTGTACCATACTGATGAACCAGTATATACATTAGTGGAATAGCTATAAACATACAGATTAATGCGATATATAGACCAAAACGATACAATCCCTGAGATTGGATGATTGATGTTAATGCACCATTCATACATTTGATTCCGGCAATTAATAGAAACCCGAGTATCATTATGTTGTTATTTTCATTATCAAGTATTATGTACCGACCAAAGAAAGATAGAACCGCATAGTAACATACTGTACTTAACGTTATATATCCAACTATCATGTAGATAAAGGGATATACTTTAGTGATATTTCCGTAACTTCTTAAATCCATGCGACTAAACTTCGCATAAGCCACAGTAGAAAACAATGATGAAACCATTACTAATGGATCTACGAGACGAAAAATCTGTCCATACGCAGCTAAACCTTCAGGGACTATATTTTTTATATATATATTATCCAATCTACTGTAAATAATCACCACCATGGCGTTAAGGCCTATACTCACAGTATGCCGATACAAGACAAATACATCTTTCAGGGTAATTTTCCCTTCAGCTCGGATGCTTTTCCAACCCACTTTTCTAAATAGATGAATTGTAACTGCCGATACAAAAAAACCTTCTGCAAGCAAATAATCCCATGCAGTAAAAGGGATTTTTAAAATAAATTGAACACCGTAACTTAAAAAAGTTAGAACCAGTGCTAACGCTATAGAAGGAGATAAAGCCTTATTTAAATTTTGTGATTGGAAGTAGCTATTAGATAGGTTAAAGAGAAGCGCGAAAAACAATGACAAAGAGATAGGAATATATATATCCCTATCGTATCCAAATGCATAAGAGATTACAAAAAACAATATTGAGACAAATATTCCGATGGATACTTTTTGAAAGAATACCTTTTTTAATAATTTAATAGGATTTTCTACATCCGAGTATTTCTTGATTACAAAAATATCCACACCAAAATCAGATACAACTCTTAATATCTCGAGCGTACCTATTAAAAATATAAATGAGCCTCCTGTATCAACACCAAGCTCTCTAGTGATCAACACAATAGCGAGTGTTTTTGCCCCAAAATAACTTATCTTATTAAAGAGCGCAAAGATACCATCACTAAGAATATCTTTTAACATTTTCAATTTCTACTTTTTAGTTGAATCAACAGGTTTGCAATTAATATTATTGGTAATGATTTTAAAACATAAGCAAATGGCAAAACTAATTCTCCACGTACAGAGTAGAAGAAGCCAGTCATCATAACCAGAGCAAAAAAGTTAAAAATAACATAATTACTATTCAAACCTTTTTGGATTATCGAAATCATAATCAATAGATAGGCAAGATAAACAAACAAACTGAAATGTAAACTAATAATACTTGCTTCAAGAAGCCCAGAAGATGACAAAGCTATTCCGTTAGTAATATTCCCAAACACTATTGTTGAATATTCATGAGAAATTTGAGCATCACTTATGAAGCCAAAACCACTAAGAGGAAGCACTTGAGATATTATTGTAATCGGATTGAGTAATGCCCAACCTTTTTCATCGGGCAAAGAGTATACATTTTGTAAACCTGCGAGCGTAGACGACAGAGAGTCAAGTACAATCCCTAGATAACTAATAAAATTGACTTCATATCCTTCACGGATGTATGAAATTACTGAAAACCCGACAAACCCAATTAATAAATATTGGAGTTTGGATATTCTGGCGAATATCGCTGTTATTTTTCTCCTGTTTGAATACAATGAGAGAATTATAATACAGATAAAAGCAAAAAAGAATTTATTTCTTATTCCGATTACAAGATCTGATGCAAGCAAAATAAATGCAAACACCTTATATTTCTTCGATGACTTATAATAAAAGACCGCTAAAGCCATTATATATGAAAAACCACTGATAGCACGTATAAGAAAAGGCGTGCTTGCAAGTAATTCTTCACTTTCTGTATAAATGGCTAAATGACCTAAGCCTGAAGATAATATAAACTTTAAATAAAAAACAACTTTAATTAACTGACAGGCACCTACAATGAGAAATATCGTTTTAAATAAACTATTTATGGTTTTTGTTTGTTGCCTGTGAACACTTTTAATAGGTGTGAGATAGAGTATTATATTTATTAACATACCCCAGATACAAGTCAATTCAAAACCATTGGAAGCTTGTTTAAAAAAATACAGATAAAAAGAAGGAATACCTATAATCAAAGAGAATACAAAAGCAAACAACAATTGCAAAGAGATATACTTCACTCTATGCATATAGAAATAGAGCATTTCACCAAATAAAATAATAGCGCAAAAAGTCGCAAAAATGTCCTCTACAGTTTCATAAAATGTGGCACTTGCAGATACTGTCAAAAAAATCAACATTAAAGAAAAAGTAAGCAGGAAATATATAAACGCTGAGCGCACACTTATTTTAAAGTGATTGTTTATTAAACTATTCTCATTCATGGAAATTGTATACTTCCCAACATGCACGATTATTAAAGCATCAGATATTATAAATGATAATATATAACTATTATATCAAGGGAGGGCACAACTACATGTGCCCGTCATAAAGAACACAAGCTATGCTCGAATTTTATTCAGTAGCTCTTCTGTTTTGAGCTCCATTAAAGCAGTATTACCTCGTGACTCCACGTTCAAGCGGATAACAGGCTCTGTGTTTGAGCTTCGGAGATTAAAACGCCAGTCAGAAAATTCTATACTGATTCCATCAGTATAGTCTATTTTCAAGGCATCACTTTTATAACACTGAAGTATTTCAGAAATCACTTTTTCTTGATCTTGCACGATACTGTTAATCTCTCCACTGGCCGGGAAAGATTTGATTCGATCATGGACAAGTTCTGCCAATGTTTTATTTTTAATACACACCAACTCGGCTATAAGTAGCCAAGGAATCATTCCACTATCACAGTAAGCAAAGTCACGAAAATAATGATGGGCACTCATTTCACCACCATAAACTGCATCTTCCAAACGCATGCGTTCTTTTATAAAAGCATGTCCGGTTTTGGACATAACCGGAGTACCCTTTGCTTGCAGAACCACATCTATAGTATTCCATGAAAGGCGGGGATCATGTATGATGCGCGCGCCAGGTTGCTTTTCGAGGAAAGATTCTGCAAGCAACCCGACAATGTAATAACCCTCAATAAAATTACCTTCATTATCGAACAGGAAACATCTGTCAAAATCACCATCGAATGCAATTCCCATATCTGCCTTGTGATGAATAACGGCTTCGCTTGTATCGGCACGGCATTCCTGAAGAAGAGGGTTTGGAATACCATTCGGGAAATTCCCATCAGGCTTATTGTGAATTTTCACAAATTCAACTGGAATTTGCATTTCCTTGAAACGTTTTTCGATCTCATCAATAACCGGGCCTGCAGCTCCGTTGCCTGAGTTAATAACAAGTTTCAATGGCTTAATATTTTCAGGCTTGATATAGCTGAGGATATGATCAATATATTCTTTTTTGGTATCTATTTTTTTATAACTTCCGCGCTTCGTGGGATCTACTGGCGAAAAATGATTATCTTCAGCTAGACGTTGTATCTCTCGCAGCCCTGTATCACCACTGATAGGTCGGGCTCCTTCGCGGACTAACTTCATTCCATTGTAATCCATGGGATTATGACTTGCTGTTACTTCAATTCCACCGTCAACACCGAGATGGAATGTAGAGAAATAGATTTCTTCGGTCCCTGTCATTCCAATATCAAGGACGTCAACTCCAGCGTCCTGCAACCCTTCGGCCAGGGACATTTTTAGAGATTCACTTGTAAGGCGGACATCGCCTCCTAATACGACCGTGTTAGGTTTCAAATATTCACCGTAGGCTCGACCGATTCGCTTTGCAATATTATTATTAAGTTCATCACCTAATCGGCCACGTATGTCATATGCCTTGAAACAAGTCAATTTACCCATTTTTTCCTCATCTATCGTTGGTAAATTATTACCATAAACTTTCATAAAACTTATTTGCTGTGAAAATTCCTAAACTCGTCCATAGCGATCTGAAAGACGAATAATGTCATCTTCTTCCAAATAGGAACCAGAACGCACTTCGATCAGCTCAAGCATGATTTTTCCGGGGTTTTCAAGAGAGTGAACTATCCCAAGTGGGATATAAACGGATTCATTTTCAGTCAGAAGCTTTTCTTCGCCGTTTATTGTTACTTTCGCTGTCCCAGATACAATAACCCAGTGCTCAGAACGGTGATGATGCATTTGTTCTGATAGCCCCTCACCTGGTTTTACGCTAATACGCTTAACCTGATAGCGTTCTCCAGTATCAATTGAGTCATATTTACCCCAGGGACGAAAAACTTCGCGGTGTTTATGGTGTTCTAAACGCCCCTCAGCCTTTATTTTCTCAACTATCTTTTTAACATCTTGAACGGCATGTCTATCAGCAATCAGTACTGCATCCTTAGTCTGTACAATGATAAGGTCTTTCACGCCCACAGTGGCAACAAGACTGGATTCTGAATGTATGTAACTATTTTTAGTTCGAAAACTCACTACATCACCACGATGGACATTCCCATCGATATCATGTGGGCTAATATCCCACAATGATGACCATGAACCAACGTCGCTCCACCCGGCATCCATTGGAACCACAACGGCGTCTCCCGTTTTCTCCATCACAGCATAGTCAATCGACTCATCCGGACAAGCTAAGAATGACTTCTCATCAACACGGGTAAAATCAAGGTCGGGATTGATAGCGTTCATTGCGTTTTCGCATGCCTCAAGAATATCTGGCCTGAACTTTTTCAATTCTGCCAGATAGCTATCAACCTGGAAAAGAAACATACCGCTATTCCAATAATATTCCCCGCTGTCCACATAGGATTTAGCTGTATCAAGATCGGGTTTTTCTACAAACTTTGAGACCTTATAGGCTTCATTACACCCTTTCTGGCTAATACTGTCGCCTCGCATAATATAACCATATCCAGTCTCAGCTCTATCTGGAACAATCCCAAAAGTTACAAGTTTGCCTTGTTTTGCGCAAGGAATTGCTTTTCTGATTGCCTCTCGGAAAACTTCTTCTTTCTCGAAAATATGATCGGCCGCAAGCACCAGTAATAATGGATTACTTTCAGCATTATTTTTTTTCGCTGCTAGCGCAGCAAGTGCGACTGCAGGTGCTGTATTTCGCCCTACAGGTTCAAGAATAATATTTTTAGTTAATTTATTTAATTGTAGTAATTGTTCTGCGACGATAAAACGGTGTTTTTCATTACAAATAACAATAGGATTACTACAGTCAAGCCCATCCAGGCGTTTGATGGTTGATTGCAACATCGTGTAATCCCCCTTTACCGGTATGAACTGTTTTGGATAAAGTTCACGGGATAGTGGCCATAAACGACTACCTGTGCCGCCAGCCATTATAATAGGTATCAATTTGCTAGTAGCCATTTTCCAATCTCTTCCTCTAAAATAACATGATACTTAATCTTATAGCCTGTGGTATCACTTTTCACATATGCCAAATGATATTTCTCACAAAAAGAATCATCATCATACAAATAAACACTTTCGTCTCTATGTTCTCTAAATGCAGAAATATTTGATGCTAAAACACTTTTCCCACATATTCTTCCTTCAATAACTGGTCTTCCGAATCCTTCATGTGTCGAATGAGCCCAAACCATTGAAGCGTTCTGTAGCTGCGATAATAATTCGTCATCTGTTAGAATTGGCAGAACATGGACATTTTCAATCTCTAACTTCCTAGTTATATTTAATGCCCATTCTCTGTAAGAACCTAATCCTATAATCTTAAGCTTGTGTGAAGTAGCATATTTGCATGTTTTCCATAAATGCATTGCATGGTCAAATTCTTTATTAGAACCATTTCCTGAAATTAGCACTACATAGGATTCTTCATTCAAGGATTTTTCATTGCATTTTTGTGCGCTATTTTGTGTTAATTTAGCTTCTAGTTGATAAAAGGAATTTGGGAAAAGATAAACGTTACAACCTTTTAACCATTTAACATTCATTCCAATTCTTTTTGTTGTTGCTGAGACAAAAGCAACATCTCTCCTCAAAAAAGCATGAAATCGTTGAGTCAGTACAATATATAACGCAGAAATACTCAGTCTTGTCTTAATTCTTTTGTTTGGGATAAAATCATGAATTATTAATAGAGACTTTTTCGAAAAAGCCGATATTAGAGAACATGAGTTATAAGGATATATGACTTTATCATATCGCCCCAAAATAGTTATAATTGGAACAATAAATTGCTCACAAAAAACAAAGAGTAAGTCTATAATTGCCCGAGGTAATTTATGTGCGAATTTTGGACAACTCCACTCATTAACTATGCATTCTTTCTTTTCTAATGCTGTAATTAAGTTTGATGAATAGATTGGAATACCTCTATACAATATTCCCTTATAAAAATTGAACAACAATACTTTTTTCATTTCATTCCTGTCACACAGTTTATAAGATTCCAGTTATAATCTTTCTTCAATACTTCTATTGCACAGAGAGAATTTTTATTAATCCCCTCTTCTGTAGGCTCAAAAAGTTCAATGGCACGGATAAATTCAGATTTGCTATTAGCAACCATTGCATATTCACTGAGTTTTGGCATTGAATCAAGAACTATATTTGTAGTTATTACTGGAAGGCCCAATGCAAATGCTTCTAATACTTTATTCTGAAGCCCGGAACCGTCGAAAATAGGGAATACAGCTATATCCATATTCGCCAGTAAATTTTTTAAATCATCAACATACCCATGAATGATAATTTCATTTGGTTTATTCAAAGCCATAACTTGTTTACATGGTTGAGCACCGACAATATGGAGTTTATATTTCCCTTTAGGTAGATCATTAAATAAGTTAGCTATAAAGATTGCAGCTTTAACATTGGGATAATAGCTCATATTGCCCCAAAAGGCTAAATTTATTATACCGTCGCTACTTTTAAAATTTCTGTGTATTACAGGAATGCTCACACCATTGGGTATAATTTTAAAATCGTTTTTACCTATATAATTAGCATCTCTTTCTGAGATTATAAACCCTGCATCGATTGCTTCGTATATTTTGTTCTCAACAACAGATAGTTTTTTACTTTCGAAATCACATATTTTCTTCATAAAAAAATTTTCTGTTGCTGCTCTATTTTGCATATTTAATGAAAGAGCATCAACAAAATCACAATAAATTAATGCTTTGATACAATGTTCTTGCCTTAAAGAAATAGTTTTGAATATAAGATATTCTAATCTAACTAATTGAAAAATTATAATATCATAATTATTTGCAATCAAAAGATCCTTTAATTTCTCCCAAGACTTCCTATCATTATACATCGCACATTGCAACGCAGTTTTGCCGCGATTTATAATTATATTTTTTATTTTATCAAGCTTAGATAAACCACCAGAATCACTTAAATTTATAAAGCTATTGACACCACCACTTGAACTGTTTGCTCTTTCAACAGAAAAAACATCAACTAAATTGTCTTTCGAAAGCTCTTTTATTTGATTATAGGCACGTAGAGCATCTCCAGTAATAATTGGCCAGGGATAGCGTGCGGTTACAAATAAAATTCTCTTCATCATCCAACCTATCTGTTTCTTATATTATGTAAGGTACATAAATGCTAAATATGCCAGACAATATCAAATAGACAAATTTTTATCTATTAATCAATTTTAGCAAATATGCACCATAGTTAGTTTTGCCTAAAACCTTCGCTCTTACATTTAGATCCTCATCGCTTAACCAGCCGTTTCTCCAGGCAATTTCCTCCAGGCACGCAATCATCATACCCTGACGCTTTTGAACCGTCTCAACAAAGCTTCCAGCCTCGATCAAACTGTCATGAGTCCCTGTATCAAGCCAAGCAAACCCTCGACCTAACAATTCAACTGTTAACATTTTATTTTCTAGATAAACTTGATTCACAGTTGTAATTTCAAGCTCACCTCGCGATGAAGGCTCTATATTTTTAGCTATATCAATAACATTATTATCATAAAAATAGAGACCTGTTACTGCCCAATTTGATCTAGGTATTTCAGGTTTTTCTTCAATACTCAACGCCGCAAAATTTTTATCAAATTCGACAACGCCAAAACTCTCAGGATTCATAACCTGATAACCAAATACTGTAGCGCCCTTATTTCTGCTTGCGGCAGTTTTTAGTTTTGGTGTAAAGCCTTGACCAAAGAAAATATTATCCCCAAGGACCAAACAAACAGTATCATTTCCAATAAATTTGTCACCAATGATAAATGCCTGAGCTAAACCATCAGGGCTGGGTTGGATTGCATATTTTATATTTATGCCAAACTGATTACCATCACCGAGCAGACGTATAAATCCTGGCTGATCTTCTGGTGTAGTAATAATTAAAACATCATTTACTCCAGCCAACATTAATACTGAAAGCGGATAATAGATCATTGGTTTATCATAAACAGGCAGTAATTGTTTCGATACGCCCATCGTTATTGGATATAATCGTGTGCCTGAGCCTCCAGCTAAAATAATCCCCTTCATTACTTGTCACCCCCGTAATTCTGCTTTATCCAGGAGTGGTAATTTTTGTTTTTAACATTTTCTAGCCACTGTTTATTGGCGAGAAACCACTCAACCGTTTTACGAATCCCACTTTCGAAAGTCTCCAGTGGTTTCCATCCCAGTTCCTTGCTAATCTTTTTAGCATCAATTGCATAACGACGGTCATGACCAGGTCGGTCTTTTATGAATGTTATTTGTCTTCGATAAGAAACTTTTTTTGGGACAATTTCATCTAACAGATCACAAATGGTATGCACAACATCAAGGTTTCTCTGTTCATTATGGCCACCTATATTATAGGTCTCACCGATTTTACCTTGCGTCACAACTGTATATAAAGCGCGGGCGTGATCCTCAACATACAGCCAGTCACGAATTTGATCTCCTTTGCCATACACCGGAAGCGGTTTACCTTCCAGTGCATTGAGAATTACCAACGGGATTAATTTTTCCGGGAAATGATATGGGCCGTAGTTGTTTGAACAGTTGGTTACGATGGTAGGTAAGTCGTAGGTTCGCAGCCATGCGCGGACCAGATGATCACTGGAAGCTTTTGAAGCAGAATACGGGCTGCTCGGAGCATATGCGGTTTTTTCAGTAAACAGCGGTAGTTCTGTGTTCTTTTCTACTTCATCCGGGTGTGGAAGATCGCCATACACTTCATCTG
The DNA here is from genome assembly GCF_049238285.1 of Enterobacter cloacae complex sp. IR53041. Classification (NCBI taxonomy): domain Bacteria; kingdom Pseudomonadati; phylum Pseudomonadota; class Gammaproteobacteria; order Enterobacterales; family Enterobacteriaceae; genus Enterobacter; species Enterobacter cloacae complex sp. IR53041. The sequence continues at coordinate 39,053 of NZ_JBMKHB010000037.1, forward strand.
TAGAAATATGATGGAAACGAAATGCCTTTTTTTTCTCTGCGTTCAGCTCGGACCAGTATTTGCGGCTGGCTTCTAATAGCACATAAGTACCGATAATATTAGTCTCGATAAAGGCTGCAGGACCATTTATTGAACGATCGACATGACTCTCAGCCGCCAGATGCATCACAGCATCAGGTTGGTGATAAGACATAATACGTTCTATTGCAGCGTTATCGCAAATATCAGCATGTTCAAAATAATAACGATCGCTCTGAGCTACGCTGGCAACCGTTTCAAGGTTACCGGCGTAGGTCAGTTTATCGACATTTATAACGCTGTCCTGCGTATGATTTATAATATGTCGCACAACTGCAGACCCAATAAAGCCAGCCCCACCTGTGACCAGTATTTTCACGTTTATTTCGCTCTAAAAGTATTCTGAAACAAAAGATGAAGGTCCTAATCCCCTGTTTTCTCACGACCAGTAAACAGTGAGGAAAAAGACGACGATACGCTCATTTAACTCACTTTTTTATTCCAAAGTAAATCGCAAATACCATCAGTTGGATTGAATGCGGCAGGAGCCTGCAAGAGTATCTCGCGCACGCTTTCATAGTCGAACTCGCAGCAGGCTTTGTCGAGATCGTGAAGAATCATGTTCATCTCACTCCACGGCAACATCACTTCGTTAGCAGTCCTGATGCGCGGGTGTTGTGTCGCAGATACGTTGTCGCCGATAAGCAACTCTTCATACAGTTTCTCACCTGGACGCAGACCCGTCGTTTTTATAGCAATATCACCATAGGGGTTTTTATCATCACGAACAGTGAGGCCTTGCAACGTAATCATGCGCTGTGCAAGATCGATTATCTTGACGGGTTCTCCCATGTCCAGAACAAAAACATCACCGCCCGTTCCCATTGCGCCTGCCTGAATCACCAATTGCGCCGCTTCAGGGATAGTCATAAAGTAGCGCGTGATGTTCTCATGTGTCAGCGTCACAGGACCGCCTGCTGCTATCTGTTTTTCAAACAACGGTACGACAGAGCCTGACGAACCTAACACGTTGCCAAAGCGAACCATACTGAAGCAGGTTTTATCGGTTTCTTTCGCCAGCGCCTGCAGCACGAGTTCGGCCATGCGTTTAGTTGCCCCCATCGTATTTGTAGGGCGAACTGCTTTATCGGTCGATATTAAAACAAAGCTTTCTACGCCGCAGCTCGCTGCGGCCTGAGCGCAGCTCAGCGTACCGAAAATGTTATTCCGTACGCCATCAAGAACGTTGAATTCAACCAGTGGGACATGCTTGTACGCGGCAGCGTGATAAATTGTATTAACGTTGAATGCTTTTATTAATCTTTCGAGATGTTCTTTATCCTGTACATTACCAAGGATTGGGTAAATTTTAACCTTAAAATCCTGACTAAGACTGAGACTGGCTTTGTTGAATAAATCGAACTTTTGCTGAGTTGAAGGATCAGATCACGTATCTTCCCGACAACGCAGACCGTTCCGTGGCAAAGCAAAAGTT